>JBILUT010000038.1:0-8707 GCA_044370875.1 Polaromonas sp.
AACCTCCGTGGCAATCAGGTCGCTCACGCCCAGATGGGCAGCAGTCAGTTCGGTGATGAAACGATTGGTGGCGGTGGTGATCAACACCCGATGGCCTGCTTGCTGATGAGAGCGCAGTTGATCGATACCGGCAGAGGCCAGACGAGGGATGACCCACTGCTGCAGAAAGCGCTGTCGATACGGCTGCCAGGCCACCTCATCCATCAGGCACAAGGTGCCCAGGTAAAACTCGCAAAAGGCCTGCACATCCACCGTGCCGTCTTTGTAGCCGCGCGCCATCGCCTGGTTGCGGCTGCGCAGCGGCTCGGGCTCCACGATCGCTTGCTCAACCAGAAACTCGCACCACAGTTGATCGCTGTCGCCCTCGAGCAGTGTGTGATCCAGGTCAAAGAGGACCAGTTCGGGCTTGCGCATGCCAGGGGCTCAGGCTGATCGCAGATGCCAGGCCTTGGGCCGGGTGAAGGTACTGATGCCCTCGACTGACAGCGTCAGCCCCAGGCCGGAATCACCCCACCCGCTCCAAGGCAGACGCGGACTGACGCGATCGCAGCAATTCCAGTACACCGATCCGGCACGCACCTTTGAAAGAATGCGGCGGGCCCGCGCCTCATCGGGGGTGTAAACGCCGGCGGTCAGGCCATAACGGGTGTCGTTCATGAGCTCAACAGCCCGCTCGTCGCTACCGACGCTGGCGATACCGACGATCGGGCCGAAGCTTTCCTCACGCATCAGCAGCATGCTGTGGTCGGCCTGGTCCATCACCGTGGCCTCAAACCAGTTTCCGCGACCACCGAAAGGCCCCACAGCCCGGCCGCCGCCGGTCAGCAAACGGGCGCCCCGGCCTTTGGCATCGGCCACCTGGGCTTGCAGCACTTCGATTTGCGGCGCCCGGGTCAGCGGACCCAAATAAGTGTCTTCCTGCATCGGGTCGCCCATTTTGAAGCCGCGTACGGTTTGCACCACCGCCTCGATGAAGCGGTCATAGATGGCCTCACGCTCAACCGAGCAGCAACTCTGACCGGCGTTGTACATCGCCCCGTCGGCCAAGGACTGCGCAGCCAGCACCGGATCGGCATCGGGACACACGTAGGTCGGATCCTTGCCGCCCAGCTCCAGTTGCATCTTGATCATTCGAGGGCCGACCGCCTGCGCGATACGCCGACCCGTCTGCAGCGAACCGGTGAAGAACACGCCGTCCAAGTCCTGATCGAGCAAGGCCTGACCGGTAGCGCCGTCGCCGTAGACGGGCGCGAACACCTCAACAGGTACGCCGCTGGCATGCAACAGACGGGCCATCGCCCGACCGGTGAGCGTGGCCAACTCCGATGGCTTGTAAACCACCGAGTTGCCCATCAGCAAGGCTGGCACGAACACATTACCGCCCACAAACCAGGGGTAGTTCCAGGCAGAAATATTGCCGACCACACCAAGCGGGATGCGCTCAATTTGCTCGCGCATGCCATCGGCATCCCAGACCTGGGCACCTGCAGAGGCCGCCTGCGCCTCGGCGGTGAAGAAGTCGATACGCCCAAGAAAGCCGTTGAGTTCATTGCGCGAATGCGGCAGGGGTTTGCCCGTCTCAAGGGTCAGCGTTCGGGCCAGGTCGTTGAGCTCTGCGTGCACGCCCTGCCGAAAGCGCTTGATGATTTCCAGTCGCGCCTGCAGCGGCTGCGCTGCCCAGGCCGGCTGGGCCGCGCGGGCAGCGGCCACGCGGGCCGTCACCTGGGCAGGGCCGTCGATCACCTGCTCGCCCAGCAGGCTACCGTCAGCAGGATTGATCAGGGTCATAGACTTCATGGACATGCGGTCTTTCATTCAGAGGTGCGGTTGCGATGGGCCTGCGCCAAAAAGTCACGCAGAATCGGGGTGTCATCAAGCGTGCCCTGATGACTGCGATGAAACTCGGGATGCCATTGCACCGCAGCCACGTAGCCCGGTCCGCTCCAGCGGATGGCCTCGATCATGCCGTCGTGCGGACAGCGAGCCTCCACCACAAACTCGGGCGCCAGATCTTTGATGCCCTGATGGTGAATGCTGTTGACCCGCGCATCGGTCTGCCCGCCCAGAACCTGGCACAGTCGGCTGCCAGGCTCGATACGCAAGTCATGGAAATGGTTGTCGTAGGCCTGCGCATCCCGGTGGACCAAAGCCTGCGGCAGCTGGGTGGGAATGTCCTGGTAGAGCGTGCCGCCAAAGGCGACATTGATCAGTTGCAAACCTCGGCAGACGCCCAGCACAGGCTTGCCTGCCTCGACAAAGGCACGCACCAGGGCCCGCTCGTAGTCATCCCGAACCCGGTCGCCGCTCCACCGCTCCTGGAGCGGTGTCTCGCCGTAGCTGCCGGGCCAGACATCGGCCCCGCCCATCAGCACCACCGCATCGAGCCACTGCGCGTAATGCGAGAAATCCACATCACTGCGCCGCGTCGCGCCTGTCGGGCTAGGCACCATCACCGCCAGATCGCCCTCCGACATGACCCAGTGGGCGATAGATTCCTCCACATAGTGCAAGGTCTTGCCGGTAAAGATGGGTCGCGACGGATCGGCATGGAAGAAGCAGGCCGACACGCCAATCTTGAGTCGGTGTGCAACAGAGCGGGTCATGCGTTTATGGTCTGTAGCTCGTTCACATCGCCGCCTCGAACAAGCGCTGGAAGTCAGCTGCCGTACAAGGCCTGGGGTTGGTCTGATGGCAGCCATCGGCCACCGCAATGGCCACCAGCCGCTGAAGATGCTCGGGTCTGACGCCACGGCTGCGCAAGGAGCCGGTGATGCCGATCGAAGCCTTGAGGTCGCGCAACCAAGCAACGAATTGAGAACCACCACCGGCAACGCGGCAGACGTGAGCCAGTTCATCAAACTTGGCGACCGCCGCCTCATGGTTCCAGGCCATGACGCTGTCGATCATCAGGGCATTGGCCAACCCATGGTGCATATCGCAGACGGCCCCCAGGGCATGCGCGCACGAGTGAACCGCCCCGAGGTCTTTCTGGAAAGCAATGGCTCCCATCATCGAGGCCATCATCATGTCGCTGCGTGCCTGCAGATCGTGTGGCTCATGCACCGCCCGCGCCAGCGCTGCCGCCGCAATTCGGGTGCCCTCCAGCGCGATACCGTCACACAAGGGATGGTAGGCGGGTGACAGGTAGCTTTCGATGTTGTGGGTCAACGCGTCCATGCCGGTGGCCGCAGTGATCGCAGCGGGCAGGTCCAGCGTCAGTTCGGGATCGGCGAACACCATGCGCGCCAGGATGCGGGGGCTAAAGATCACACGCTTGTGGTGGCTGTCGATTTCGCTGACCACGCTCGAGCGGCCGACCTCTGAGCCGGTGCCCGATGTGGTGGGCAGGGCCACGAAATAGGGCAGATCGCGCTCGATGGCTCTGACCTGTGGATGGTCCCAGGCGTATTCGATGATGTCACCCGGATGGGTGGCCATCAGGCCGACCACCTTGGCCACGTCGAGCGATGCACCGCCACCCAGACCGATGACCGCGTCAGCCCCGTGGTCCTTGAAGGCCTGGGCACCGGCCATCACCTGATCGGCCGTGGGGTTGCCATGCACGCCGGCATAGACCGCCACATTCAGGCCCTTGAGCGTGGCCTTGAATTGATCCAGCAAAGGCAGCGCGGCCAGGGCCCGGTCGGTGACAATCAGCGGGCGTCGTACGCCCACATCGGCCAGGTGGCCGGCCACCTGCAAACGGGCACCAGCGCCAAAGACAATCGGGCAAGGAAATGCAAAACGGGACAGGCTCACGGTCACTCCAATAAAAGCTTGTGGTCAGCGATGATTCGCCTCGGCGTCGAATCAGATGATTTCAAAATAGCGTTTGAGTTCCCAATCGGTCACACCATCGAGCCACTGTCGCCATTCCCACTCGCGGGTGGCGGCAAAGTGCTCGACGAAGGTATCGCCCAGCCAGTCACGGGCAATGCGCGACTGACGAAACAGCCGTGTCGTCTCAATCAGGGTACGTGGCGCCCTCTCGATATGCTCAGCGCCTCCATTGGTACCGGTGATCGGCGCTGCGGTGAGCTTGAGGCCTTTTTCCACGCCGTGCAGACCGGCAGCAATCACCGCCGCCATGGCCAGGTAGGGGTTGACATCGGCTCCGGGGCAGCGCGTTTCCAGCCGGGTTGATTTGGCTGAAGCAGCAATCACCCGAAAACTGGCGGTGCGGTTGTCCACGCCCCAGGTGGGCTTGACCGGTGCCCAGAAACCATCGACCAGTCGCTTGTAGCTGTTGATGGTGGGCCAGAACATCGGAGCAAATTCCATCAGGCAGGCGATCTGACCGGCGAGATAACTCTCAAACAGACGGCTCATACCCGCGCGGCCACGGGGATCAGCGAACACATTACGCTGGCCATCGCTGAGCGATTGATGAATGTGGCCGCTGCAACCCGGGTAGCCCTGATTCCACTTGGCCATGAAGCTGGGCATGATGCCAAAGCGACTGCCGATTTCCTTGACGCCGGTCTTGAACAAGATCGCCCGATCCGCCTGTTCAAGCGCTGGGCTAAAGGCAATGGCGGCCTCGTAGACCCCGGGCCCGGTTTCGGTGTGCAATCCCTCGATCGGCACGCCAAAGGCTGCCATCTCATCGAGGATGGCATTGAAGAAATCCCGTCGCTGGTTCATGCGCAGCAGGGAATAGCCAAACATGCCCGGGGTGAGCGACGTAGGCGCCACGCCCTGCTTGTCGGCCCAAGACTGCGGCGTCTCGATGAAGTTGAACCATTCGAACTCCATGCCACACATGGGCATCAGACCCATCGACTCTGCCCGCCGAAGCACCCGCTTGAGGGTCTGCCTCGGGCAAACCGGATGGGGGCTGCCATCGGGGTTGATGAAGTCAGCCAGAAAGAAGGGCACCTGGGCATCCCAAGGCACGCGACGCGCCGTCTGCAAATCGATGCGCGCCAGCGCATCGGGAAAACCGTGATGCCAGCCCGTCACCGTGGTGTTGTCGTAGCACTGGTCATGGGCATCCCACCCAAAGACCACGTCACAAAAGCCGAAGCCACCCTCGGGGTAAGGCTGCGCAGCACCCACAAATTTGTCCACGTGCAAGTACTTGCCGCGCAAGATACCGTCGATGTCGCTGACGGCCACCTTGACTTTGGCGGCACCGCTGGCCAAAACCGCCGCCAGGGCGGGATGGGTTTCGGGGCTGCGCCGGGTCGTGGCCGTATTCGGTGCGGCAGCCTTGCGGGGAGAGGCTTTCTTGGTCATCGGGACTCCTTGCAAAAAGGAAGGTGCGCTTTCCGATCAGGGACGAGTCAGGCCGGCTCCGCGCGGATGATGCCCAGATCGGTCAGCGCCAGACGCACCGCGTGTACCGCCTGCTGCATCTCCACCGGACCGATGGCACCGATGCAGCCGACCCGAAAGGTCTCGATCTGCGTGAGCTTGCCCGGGTAGAGGATAAACCCATGCCGCTTGGCCGCCTCATAAAAGCGCTTGAATTCATAGCGCGGATCGCCAGGGGCATGAAAGGTCACGATGATCGGCGCCTGGATCGATGGGTCCAGAAAAGGCTTGAAGCCCATGGCCGACATGCCTGCAATCAGGGTCTGGTAATTGCTCTCGTAGCGGGCCAGCCGGGCCGGCTGCCCCCCTTCTTCCTGAAACTGGCGGATGGCCTCATCGAGGGCTACCAATACATGAGTGGGCGGCGTAAAGCGCCATTGCCCGGTCTTTTCCATGTACACATACTGGTCGTGCAGATCCATGGCTAGCGATTGCGACTGCCCCTCGCAAGCGGCCAAAATATCCTTGCGTAAAAACACGAAGCCCATGCCGGGAACGCCCTCCAGGCACTTGCCGCTGGCGGCGATCAAGGCGTCAAAACGCATCCGCCGGGCGCTGATCTCCAGCGCCGCAAACGAACTCATCGCGTCCACGATCAAGCCCCGACCGTGACGCTGGCACACATCGGCAATGGCCTGCAAGGGGTTGTGCACTCCCGCGCCAGTTTCACAGTGGATCATCACCACATGGGTGATGCTGCTGTCAGTGCGCAACTTGGCATCCAACACCTCGGGGGAAATGGCCTGCGCTTCGTCAAAGGGCGCCACCGTGGTCTTGCGCCCCATCAGGTTGGAGAGCTTGGCGGCTCGCTTGCAATAGGCACCGTTGTCGAGCACCAGCACATGACCGTCACGCGGAACCACAGTGGCCACCGCCGCCTCAACGCTGAAGGTACCGCTACCCTGCAGCGGTACCACCACATGCGAATCCTGTCCGTCGATGATGTCGAGCAAGGCCCGCCTGACGCGGGCGGTCACTGCGATGAAATCGCTGTCCCACGAACCCCAATCCCTGAGCATGGCGATCTTGGTTCGCAAGGTGGTGGTCAGGGGGCCGGGGGTCAGGAGTATGGCTTCTCGGTAGGCCGAATTCATGGGGTGCTGGCTCCTTGCTGCGGGTTCGAAGTGTTGACCAGGTTGGCTTTATCCATCAACGTCTGCGCCAGGCCTGCGTTCTGCGACCCAGAAGCCAACCCAGCATCGAGAACAGGGCCGAGGCCACTGCCGAGATCATGGCGATCAAGACGGCCATGGCCGCGGCCGCGCCAATGTCACCAGCCTCATCCAGATTGAGGATGGCGATCGAGGCGACCTTGGTCTCGGGTGAATACAGAAACACCACCGCCGAAATGGTGGTCAGGGCATTGATGAAGAAGTAGCGTGCGATGTCCACCAGGGCCGGCGCGCAAATGGGCACCGTCACCCGCCAGAAAGTTTTGTAGAACGGCACCTTGAGCGAGGCACTGACCGCTTCAAACTCCGCATCCAGCGATTTGAGTGCGGTCACGGCGGTCAGGTGCCCGGTGGTGTAGAAGTGAACAATGGTGCAAAGGGTCAGCAGCGTCATGGTGTGATAGAGACCATGCAGCGGATTGCTGGGCATATTGAAGAAAAAGATGTAGCCCAATCCAAGCACCAGACCCGGGACGGCCATGGGCAGCATGGCCAACAACTGCACCGGTCCGCGCAGCAGATCAGAGCCACGGGTTTTCTCCAGCAGATACGCCGAGACAAACACCAGGGCCGTGCCCACCAGGGCCGTTCCGGCGGCCATCTGCAAACTGTTGATAAAACCTTCGCCAACGCCGCCATCGATCAAGCCGAGTCGGTAGTGCTGCAAGGACGGCGCGAGGTTGTAAGGCCAGAACGTGGCAAAGCTGGCAAAGATCGCCATGCCCAGCATGGCCAGCATCAGCGCTGAAACCAGCAGGCAGTAGAGCAGCAAAAGACGATCGCGCCAGCGAGATGGCTTGGGTACCAAAGGCACCGCACGCGCGGTGAGCATGGCCGTCTGACGCCGGCTCACGTAACGATCGACGCCAAAGCTGAGTACCGCAGGGGCCAACAGCAGCAAGGCCACGACTGCGCCCTTGGCGAAATCCTGCTGACCGATGACCAACTTGAAGACATCGGTGGCCATCATGTTGAAGTTGCCACCAATCACCTTGGGAATGCCAAAGTCAGTGATAACCAGCGTGAAGGTGACCATGGCTGCCGAAATCAGGCCGTACTTGGCACCCGGCAACGTGATGGTGAAAAACTGACGGACCACCCCAGTGCCCAAGGCCTCGGCTGCCTCGTAGAGTCTGGCATCGGCCAGCGCCAGCGCGGTGATCAAAATCATCACTGCGTGGGGAAACACAGAAAAGCACTGCGCGATCACGACGCCAACCGGCCCATAAATTTGAGACACCCCCAGAGCCGTGAGAAGGTCCTTGAGCACGCCCTGATTGCCGAACCAGTAGATCAGAGAAATGGCCGACAGCAGCGATGGGGCCAACAGCGGAATCAGGCTGACACCCCGCAGCAGACCTGCTCCGGGAATGCAAGCGCGGGTCAGCGCATAGGCAAACACAAAGGCCATCGGCACCACGATAACCGTGACCAGCGCAGAGACCCAGATGCTGTTCCACAGGCTGGCCAGCAGCGTCGGGGTGCGCGCATAGGCCAGGAAATTGCCCAGCCCGGCATAGCGCCCCTGATCGTCCTGCAGCGCCTGCGCGAGGATGGCCAGCAAGGGCGCAGCCAAAAATGCCAGCAGGATCAGCAGCACCAATAACAACACGCCGTGCCCCAGCCAGTCGCTCCAGTGAGCCTTCTGAGTGCCAAGCGCCAGGTCGGTCATGCGGGGAAAGCGTCAAAACAGCTTGATGCGCTCAGGCATCAGAGCCAGGGGAAGGTCCGAGCCCTCGGTCAGCCCCTGCTCAGCCAGAAAGTTCAGCGACAGGTAGACCACCACAGGCCGCGCGCTCAGTGTCGGTGCCAGCACATGCACATGGCAGAAGGCACCCAGAAATTCGATCTTCTCGATGCGGCCATGCACCGTGGGTACGTCGACCGCGGCACTGGCACGGGCCCGCAAGTCTTCGGGCCGCAAATAGACCTTGACCGCACCACTGCGCCCACGGGCCGACGGCACCCTCTCACAATCAACAGCCCACTGCCCCAGGTGCAGACGACCCCCCTCGATCTGCCCGCCCAGCACATTGACCTTGCCGACAAAATCGGCCACAAAGGCACTGGCCGGCTCGCGGTAAATCTCGGTCGGGGACCCCACCTGTTCGATGACGCCGTGATTCATCACCACAATCCGGTCGGCCACGCTCAGCGCTTCTTCCTGATCGTGGGTCACCATCACCGTGGTCACCCCCAATTGCTGCTGCAGAGATCGA
>JBILUT010000039.1:0-8635 GCA_044370875.1 Polaromonas sp.
CGGCCCAAAAGTATTTGAGACGGCGGCGGCTAGCGCAGCACCATCACCGGGATTTGCGAGTGCGTCAGCACATGAGTGGTCTCGCTGCCGAGCAACAGTCGCTTGATCCCTTTGCGGCCGTGGGAGGCCATCACGATCAGGTCGCATTTGTTTTTCTTGGCACAGGCAATCACGCTTTCGGCGATCAGGTCTGACTTGAGGGTCAGGGCCTTGGCTTTGATGCCTCGCGCTTCACTCTTGCGCTTGAGCTCTTCCACCACGGCTTGCGCCTTGTCGCTCCACTGCTTCTCGATCTGACCGACATCAGAGGCTGACACGCTGATGCCGCCTTCAAAGTAGCTGACCGGGTAGCGCGGAACAACCTGCAGAAAAATCAGCTGGGCGCCGGTCAGCTCAGCCAGCTGCGAGGCGGTTTGCACGGCCTTGGCCGAGAGCTTGGATCCGTCTGTGGGGATGAGGATGCGCTGGTACATGACGATTCTCCTTGTGCATCGAGCATAGGAGGGCGACCTTCCAACGGGGTTGATCCATATCAAGGTCCGGCCTGATCGAGCGGGCTATTCTGCCTGCATGTCTGCCGAGCTCCAATGGCCTGCTTCTGACTGGGCGCGTGTGTCGGCTCGGGATGGAGTGCTTGCTGCTGCGGATGAGCCGGCCCCAGACAGCCGTCTTGTCTTTGATGACCCTGACGAATGGCTGCAGTTCAGTCGGCCCCTGGGGCCCGACTCGATGTATTGGGAGTCGCAGCTGCGCGTGACCGGCATGCATTGCGTTGCTTGCGCCCTGACGATCGAGCAGGCTCTATCGCGCAGTCCCGGCGTGCAATCGGTACGCGTGAGCAGTGCGTCCGGTCGTGCCAGCGTGGTCTGGTCGGCCCAACTCACGCGGCCGTCCCAGTGGCTGGCCGCTACCGATATGCTGGGCTATCGTCTTGCGCCCGATCTGGACCATGCGCAGGGTCAAGAGGCACGCGTGGCCATGCGGTGGATGCTCTGGCGTTGGCTGGTCGCTGGGTTTTGCATGATGCAGGTCATGATGTACGCCTACCCGGCCTACATCGCCCAGCCGGGAACGATCACACCGGATATTGAACAACTGTTGCGCTGGGCCAGCTGGGTGCTGAGCCTGCCGGTTTTGCTTTTCTCAGCGCAGCCTTTCTTCCGCAGCGCATGGCGCGATTTACGTCAGTTCAGTATCAGCATGGATCTGCCAGTGTCACTGGCCTTGCTGATTACCTTTGGTATCAGCTCGGCGGCCACTTTCGAGCCTGGCGGTTGGTGGGGGCAGGAGGTCTACTTTGATTCACTGACCATGTTCGTCTTCTTTTTGTTGACCGGGCGTTGGCTTGAGCTGCGTTTGCGAGAGCGCACGGCCGGTTCGCTGGACGCACTGATGGAGCGCCTGCCCTTGAGCGTGGAGCGGCGAGGGCCGGACGGTCGTCTTGAGCGAGTGGCGGTGCGCCGGCTGCGCCTGAACGATGTGGTGCGCGTGCTGCCGGGTCAAGCCTTTCCGGCCGATGGCTGTGTGCTGGAAGGGCTTACCCATGTGGACGAGTCGCTGATCAGCGGCGAGGCCAGGCCGTTGGCGCGGGGTACGGGCAGTGCGGTGCTGGCTGGCAGCTACAACCTTCAAGCCCCGGTGCTGATGCGGGTGGAGCACCTGGGTCCGCAAACCCGCTATGGTCAGATCGTCGCCTTGATGCGGCAGGCGGCAGTGGACAAGCCTCGCCTGGCGCGGCTGGCCGACCGACTGGCACGCCCTTTTCTGGCGATCGTTTTGTTGCTGGCCCTGGGGGCGGTGGTCTATGGGTGGCGGGAAGATCCGGCACGTGCCGTCATGGCAGCGGTGGCGGTGCTGGTGGTCACTTGTCCTTGCGCGCTGTCTTTAGCCACGCCCAGTGCCATGCTGGCGGCAGCGGGCTCGCTGGCGCAGCAGGGTGTGCTGTTGAGGCGTCTTCAGTCACTAGAGGCCCTGCAGTCGATAGACACAGTAATTTTTGACAAGACGGGTACCTTGACCCAAGCCCGATTACAGGTGGGCGCGGTGGTGACGGCGCAGCGACCGGGCTGGCACGAAGCGCGTGCGCTCCAGCTGGCCGCTGCACTAGCCCAGTGCAGCCTGCATCCTGTATCGCAGGCATTGGTTCGGGCGGCCCAAGAGCGCCAGTTGGACGCGAACCTGAAGCCCGGGCGCTTGAGCCATATCGAAGAAGTGCCAGGGCAGGGCTTGCGTGCCTGCTGGCAAGACCCGGCGTCCCAGCACGCCCCCATGCAATTGCGGCTTGGACGAGCTGGGTTTTGTGGCCAGGCATCCACTGCTGGCAGCGACGTGCAGGTTTTCTTATCGGATGAGCAGGGGCTACTGGCTTCTTTCGACCTGCAAGAGACGGTTCGGCCCGGTGCCAAGGCGCTGGTGGATCAACTGCAGCGCAGCGGTCTTGATGTGTTGGTGCTCTCGGGTGATCAGCCCGGGCCGGTTCGTCGGCTGGCCCAGGCTCTGGGTTTGCGAGGTGATCAGGTGCGCGGCTTATGCTCACCAAAGGACAAGCTCATGCACTTGCACACCTTGCAGTCTGGGGGCCACCGGGTTCTGATGCTTGGCGATGGTCTTAATGATGGGCCCGTGCTGGCGCAGGCCGATGTGTCCCTGGCGGTTGGTCCCTCGGTGCCTCTGGCGCAGGCTCAGGCCGATATGGTCTTGCCTTCTGGACGCATCGAGGTACTCACCGACCTGCTGCGGGAGTCAGGCCGCACGATGCGCATCGTCAAGCAAAACCTGGCGTGGGCCGCTCTCTACAACGCGCTTTGCATTCCGTTGGCCTGGATGGGCTGGCTGCCGGCTTGGGTCGCGGGGCTGGGCATGGCGCTCAGTTCGCTGCTGGTGGTGCTCAATGCCGCCCGACTGTCCCGCTCCGTCAATCCGGTTGTGTTGACGGGTACCGACTAGATCGGCCAGCCTATGGACATCCTGTTTTTCCTGGTTCCGTTTTCCGTCCTGCTCGCTCTGGGCATTGTGGGTGTGCTGGCCTGGGCAGTTGCAGCAGGGCAATTTGAGGACATCGAGGCTGAGGCTGACCGTATCCTGGATGAGCCGTCATGAGTGCAATTGCCTGGCTCTGCCGGTCTGATGAGAGCCAATGCGACATGGCTTGATCCAGGTCAACACGCGTTGCGCTAGGGCCGGGCACAGTCGAGCCTATTGAATCAGTTCGACGCGAGTGCACCATGTCCTTGAACGCTTCGGTCTCCTCTGAGCACCGCGCCAGCTCGGCCACCTACAACGACACCATCGTCCGGCAGTTTGCATTGGCCGCGGTGATCTGGGGCCTGGTCAGCATGCTGGTGGGTGTATTCATTGCGGCGCAGATGGCCTGGCCCGCCTTGAACTTTGATCTGCCCTGGTTGTCCTTTGGACGCCTGCGTCCTTTGCACACCAATGCGGCCATCTTCGCCTTTGGAGGTTGTGCCCTGTTCGCCACCAGTTACTGGGTGGTGCAGAGGACTTGTCAGGTGCGCATCATCTCCGACAAGCTAGCGGCGCTGCATTTCTGGCTGTGGCAGGCAGTGATTGTGGCCGCTGCCATCACGCTGCCGTTGGGCATCACGCGTGGCAAGGAATACGCAGAACTTGAGTGGCCGATCAGCATCGCCATCGCAGTGGCCTGGGTGGCTTATGCCCTGGTGTTCTTTGGCACCATCGGTATTCGTAAGGTGCGCCACATCTATGTGGCCAATTGGTTCTATGGGGCCTTCATCATCGCGGTGGCGATTCTTCATATCACCAACGCGATGTCGATGCCGGCCACCCTGTGGAAGTCCTACTCGGTCTATGCCGGGGTGCAGGATGCGATGGTGCAGTGGTGGTACGGGCACAACGCCGTCGGTTTCTTTTTGACGGCTGGCTTCCTGGGCATCGTCTACTACTTCATTCCCAAGCAGGCCGAGCGACCGGTGTACTCGTACCGGCTGTCCATTGTTCATTTCTGGGCGCTGATCTTCACTTACATGTGGGCGGGCCCGCATCATCTGCATTACACCGCGCTGCCCGACTGGACGCAGTCGCTGGGTATGGTGTTCTCGCTGATCCTGCTGGCACCGAGCTGGGGCGGCATGATCAACGGAGTGATGACGCTGTCGGGGGCCTGGCACAAGCTGCGCGAGGATCCGATCATCCGCTTCATGATCGTGGCCCTGTCCTTCTATGGCATCTCCACCTTTGAGGGGCCGATGATGTCGATCAAGACGGTCAACGCCTTGTCGCACTACACCGACTGGGGCATCGGCCATGTACACGGCGGTACCCTGGGTTGGGTCGGGTTCATCTCGATGGGAGCGCTGTACTTCCTGGTGCCCCGGCTCTACGGACAAGCGCGCATGCACAGCCTGCGTGCCATCGAGCTGCACTTCTGGATTTCCACCATTGGCATCGTGCTTTATATCGCCTCGATGTGGATTGCCGGTGTGATGCAGGGTCTGATGTGGCGCTCGATCAACACAGATGGATCACTTACCTATACCTTCGTTGAGAGCGTGAAAGCTTCGATGCCGTTTTACATCATCCGCTTCGTGGGTGGGCTGATGTACCTCAGCGGGACCGCGATCATGGCCTGGAATGTGTGGAAGACCGTGCAGGCCGGTCGCGCTCAGAATGCCCGCATTCCCGCCGCTCTGGCTCATGTCTGAAGGTTGTCGCCATGTCGTTCTCGCATGAAAAGGTTGAAACCAGCAATTGGCTGATGATTGTCTTGATCCTGGTGGTGGTAGCTATCGGCGGTTTGGTTGAAATTGTGCCCCTGTACTTTCAGAAGTCCACCACCACCCCGGTCTCCGGTCTAGTCCCCGACACAGCTTTGCGGGTCGTGGGGCGGGATATCTATCTGCGCGAGGGCTGCTACAACTGCCACTCCCAGATGATCAGACCCTTGGTGGCCGAGACCATGCGTTACGGTCACTACTCGGTGGCGGGCGAATTTGTCTATGACCATCCGTTTCAGTGGGGCAGTAAGCGCACCGGCCCCGATCTGCACCGGGTGGGCGGCAAGTACAGCGACGAGTGGCAGCGCCTGCACCTGATCCGCCCGCGCGATCTGGTGCCCGAATCCATCATGCCGGGCTACCCGTGGCTCGAGCAGGCCAGCATCGAGGCCTATCCGGTACAGGCCCATATGAAAGCGCTGCGCCGGGTTGGTGTGCCTTATACCGACGAGCAGATTGCGGCCGCCCCAGTGGAACTCAAGGGCAAGACAGAGCTTGATGCGCTGGTGGCCTATCTGCAAGGCCTGGGCCTGGCCCTGAGATAGGAGGACCGATCATGGACGTCAATTTGCTGCGCACCGCGGTCACCGTGGTGGCCTTTCTGCTGTTCGCGGGCATTGTGGTTTGGGCGTATCGGCCGACTGGCCGGCGCCAGTTTGAAGAAGCGGCGCGTCTTCCGTTTCCCGAGGGGGAGTGAGCATGTTCGGTGACTTTTTCAGCACGGGCTGGTCTTGGTATGTGGCCGTTCTCACCGTGGTCTCGGTACTGGCGTGTGCGGTACTGCTGTGGATTGCCGGCAAGGCGAAGGTCAGTGCCCAGGCGCTGGCTCGGGGCGACAACACCACGGGCCATGTCTGGGACGAAGACTTGCGGGAGTACAACAACCCATTGCCACGTTGGTGGATGTGGCTGTTCCTCATCACCGTGGTGTTCGGACTGATCTACCTGGCCATCTTCCCGGGCCTGGGCGGCTTCGAAGGCCTGACCCGTTGGAGTCAGCACGGCCAGCACCAGACGGATGTAGAGCGCATGCGCAGCGACCTGGCGCCGCTGTATGCCGAGTTCACCGCCAAACCGGTTGAAGAGCTCAGCCGGGATCCGCGCGCGCTGGCGATTGGTCAGCGGCATTTCATGAACTACTGCTCGCAGTGCCATGGCTCGGATGCGCGGGGTGGCAAGGGCTATCCCGATTTGACCGGATCCCAGGCGGCGTGGCTTGGTCCGCGCACCGGCGAGCATGTGGTCAAGACCATCAGCGAGGGCCGTCAAGGGGTGATGCCGGCCCTGGGCGCTGCAGTCGGCGGTGAGGCCGAGATCAGCAACTTGGCGCACTACGTCCTTTCGCTGTCGGGCAGCCCCCACAACGAGATCAAGGCATTCAGTGGAAAGAGGCACTATGCCGCCTGCGCGGCCTGTCACGGCACCGACGGCAAGGGCAACAAGGCTTTGGGCGCGCCCAACCTGACCGACAACTATTGGCTGCACGGCTGGGGCGAGACGGCTATTGTCAACATCATCAAGAACGGCAAGACCAACGTCATGCCGGCGCAGTCGGCATGGCTATCCCCCGAGCAGATTCATGTACTGTCGGCCTATGTCCTCAGCCTTTCGGGCGGCGGTGCAGATTTGACCGGCAAGACCGCTGCGTTGCCGGCCGCGAAAGTGCAGTGAGGGGCGGGGGTTCTGCAGTGCAAGGCTCATCGGGGCGGCGCGTGATCGCGATTGAGCCTGTGACCGGGGACGATTCAAACACAGTCACTTCGCTCTACCAGAGCGAAGGCAAGATCTATCCGCGCAGTGTTTCGGGTTGGTTCAGCCGCTGGCGCTGGGTTCTGGTGTGGGCCACTCAGTGGGTCTTTTATGGTCTGCCTTGGATGAGCATTCACGAGCGGCAGGCGGTGCTGTTTGACCTGTCGGCTCGCCGCTTCTACATCTTTGAATTGGTTTTTTACCCGCAGGATTTGATCTACCTGACCGGCTTGCTGATCATCAGTGCCTTGTCCCTGTTCCTGTTCACGGCCGTCGCTGGGCGTCTATGGTGTGGCTATGCCTGCCCGCAGACGGTCTACACCGAAATTTTCCTCTGGGTGGAGCGTTGGACGGAGGGCGACCGCAACCAGCGCATCAAGCTCGATCAGGGGGGCCTGAGCGGGGCCAAGTTACTGCGCAAGACGGCCAAGCATTTGGTCTGGGCGACTATCGGTCTGTGGACTGGCTTTACTTTTGTCGGCTATTTCACCCCGATCCAGGATCTCGCTCGCGAAGTGGGGCAGTGGTCGCTCGGTCCTTGGGAACTTTTTTGGATTTTGTTCTATGGGTTTGCCACCTACGGCAATGCCGGTTGGATGCGTGAGCAAGTGTGCAAGTACATGTGTCCCTATGCGCGCTTTCAGAGTGCCATGTTTGACAAGGACACCCTCATCGTTTCTTATGACCACAGCCGGGGTGAGGGGCGGGGTGTACGGCCGCGCAGTGAAAAGCCGGCTGACTACCGAGCTCGTGGGCTGGGTGATTGCATTGACTGCGGCCTGTGTGTGCAGGTCTGTCCAACCGGTATCGACATTCGAGAAGGCCTGCAGTACGAGTGCATCAGCTGCTCGGCGTGCATTGACGTGTGCAACTCGGTCATGGACAAGATGCACTATCCGCGTGGCCTGATCCTTTACGGCGCGCCGCATAGCGTCAACCGTCCGCCCTCTGCGCTGTGGCGGCGGGTGTTGCGACCGCGTGTGCTGATTTACAGCGCTGCCCTGCTGGCCGTGATGGCAGCGGTGTTCGGCTCTCTTGCGCTGCGCGCCCCCTTCAAGGTGGATGTGGTTCGCGATCGGGGGTCGATCGCTCGCATGGTCGGCGCCGGTACCATTGAAAATGTCTATCGGTTGCAGATCATGAATGCCACTGAGTTGGCGCAGACCTATCGGCTGCGTGTTGAGGGGATCGAGGGTCTGCATATGGTCTCGGCTGATTTGGTGGATGTGCCGTCGGCCAGCGCGCTGTGGGTGGCGGTCCGGGTGCAAATGCCGCCCGCCATGGCCGAGCCGGGCTCTCATGCCATTCGCTTTCGCATTGAAGAAAACCGGCCAGATGGAGTTGAGGTGGTCGAAAAGTCGGTATTTCTGGTGCCACGTTGAGACAAGTCCCATCACCCTTGGATGAAGGAGTATCTGTCATGCAAAACGATTTGACGCGGCACAAGCCTGCTTGGGTCGAACCCTACCTGTGGCTGGTGGTGGGCCTGCCGGTGTCTTCGGTACTGGCCTGTCTGGTCACCGGCCTGCTGGTTTTTAGCCGCTCTGATGCGGTCGTCAGCGAGGAGCGGATGCCGCAGGCCCAGGCGCTTGCCCAGGAACTTCGTTCGGCCACGGATGCCTCTTTACCAGCTGTGGTCGGACGCAACCACAGCGCAAGCGGTGGGTTACGCCATGCCAAGCCCTGAATCTGTGGGCTCGGGCGATCCTGCTTACCTCGCAGACAGCCAGACGCTGCGCCGTTGGAGCTGGGTTGCCTGGCCGTCCTTTTTGGCGGCCTGTCTGATCGAGGGGTTGGTCTTCGCGCTGGTCGATCCGGCGCAATTGAATTGGCCCGCCCAGATAGGTTCGCCGTCCGACCGTGCGGTCTATAGCGCTGCCTTCTTTGCTTTCTGGATCATCAGCATGGCATGCGCTTGGGTTGTGCTTGGGCTGGCCACCGGGGCGCCAAGCGGCCCACGTGCGCTCAGTGACAAATTTGGGGATTGACCAAGCGTTTGAGCGCTTCGCTGTCCTGAATGTGGATGTGGCGCTGATTGACCTCAATGATGCCTTCATCAGCAAACTTTGAGAACGTGCGGCTCACCGTCTCGAGCTTCATGCCCAGGTAGCTGCCGATTTCCTCGCGCGTCA
>JBILUT010000041.1:0-8572 GCA_044370875.1 Polaromonas sp.
ACCGGCTTCGGGCTCAACACCGATCACCCTGCAATCGGGACTCAGGTGCCGGGCCGCTACCGCGCAGCCCGAAATCAAGCCGCCGCCGCCCAGACAGACCAGCAACAGATCAAGCGGCCCCACCTCCTCTAAAAGCTCCTGGGCCACCGTTCCCTGTCCGGCCATCACATCGGCATGATCAAAAGGCGGTATGAGGGTCATGCCCCGCTGCTGCGCCAGCTCTCGGCCAATGGCCTCGCGGTCCTGGGTGTAGCGGTCGTATTGAATGACTTCGGCGCCATACCCCTGAGTGGCAGCCATCTTGACCGCCGGCGAGTCCTGCGGCATCACCACGGCAGCCGGGATGCCGAGCAAACGTGCCGCCAGAGCGATGCCCTGTGCGTGGTTGCCTGAGCTGAAGGCACAAACTCCGAGTCGTTTCTGTTCGGGCGTGAACCGCGCGAGTGCGTTGTAGGCCCCCCGAAACTTGAAGGCGCCCATGCGCTGAAAGTTCTCACATTTGAAAAACAGGCGGGCGTCGGTCAGGGCATCGGCCGTCTGCGAGGTCATCACCGGCGTACGGTGAGCCACACCCTTCAGACGGGTCTGCGCTGCCGCCACATCGGCATAGTCAATCGCCAGCCTCATGATCACCCCTTACTTGGCAAACAAAGAGTCCAGGCTTTTGAAAGCCTTGAACTCGATCGCATTGCCAAAGGGGTCCAGAAAAAACAGGGTGGCCTGTTCACCAGGCTCGCCCTTGAAGCGGATATAGGGCTCAATGATGAAGGTCGTCCCCAAGGCCTTCAGGCGGGCGGCCAGCGCCTCCCAATCGGGCATGTCCATGACCAGACCAAAGTGACGCACCGGTACCCCGTGGCCATCGACCTCGCTGCGGGACACGTCGGAATTCATGGTCGGGCACAGATGCGCCACGATCTGATGCCCGTGAAAGTTAAAGTCCACCCACTCCGGGCTGCTGCGCCCCTCAGGGCACCCCAAAACGCCGCCGTAGAAGGCACGGGCTTTTTCAAGATCGGTGACAGGGAAGGCGAGATGAAAGGGTTGCATGCGTGAACTCCGTTGGTGCGCGATGCTACCAAAGCGGCCGGCACAACTGGCGCAACGGCCCAGGCCGGGCCCGCCTTGGCTAAAATAACGGGTTTTTGCGTAGCACCCCGCCGCGCCACCCAAATTCTCACACTTATGAAAATCGCTCAAGAAATTCGCGCCGGTAACGTCATCATGAATGGCGGCAACCCCTGGGTCGTGCTCAAGACCGAGTATTCCCGGGGTGGCCGCAACGCTGCCACCGTACGGATGAAGCTCAAGAGCTTGCTGAACAACCAGGGCACCGAGATTGTCTTTAAAGCCGACGACAAGATGGATCAGATCGTGCTGGACAAGAAAGAGTGCACCTACTCCTACTTTGCTGACCCCATGTATGTGTGGATGGACCAAGAGTACAACCAGTACGAGGTTGAGGCCGAAAACATGGGCGATGCCATGAGCTACCTGGAAGAAGGCATGGCCGCCGAAGTGGTGTTCTACGAGGGCAAGGCCATTTCGGTGGAACTGCCCACCAGTGTTGAGCGCGAGATCACCTGGACCGAGCCGGCGGTCAAGGGCGACACCTCGGGCAAGGTTCTCAAGCCGGCCAAGATCGCCACGGGGTTTGAGGTGCCGGTGCCCATCTTCGTGGCCCAGGGCGACCGCATAGAGATCGACACCCGCACCGGCGAATATCGCAAGCGAGTCTGACGCCCGCCAACCTTCGAAAAGGCTCCGCTCATGGAGCCTTTTTTCTTGAACCTCAACTCAATCCATGTCCACCGCATCGGACGCCCTGCTGGACCTTGACGACCTGCCACGGCCGATGCGCATGCTGCCGGGCCTCAAGCGCTGCGACCGGATTCAATTGCATCGCCTGCGGCCCGATAGCGCGCTGTACGCGGAAAAGCATGCGCTGCTGCAGTCGGGATGGCACGCTCTGGCTGTGCCTGGCTTTGAGGAGGAACCGGTCCTGCAAACCGTGCGCGAGTTGGCGGGCCTGGGCGAACATGAGCCGGGCCCGATCGCCCTGCTGATTGAAGAGGATCTGGCGGTACTCGATGGTCCCAGCGCAAGCCTGCCCTGGCTGAGCATCTGCACCCCCTCACACTGGGCACCCGAAGAAAAACTGGGACTGGACTGGGCAGCGGCGCATGCACCGGTGGCTGACAACCAGGCCCTGATCGCCGCACAGCGGCAGTTGGTGGCGCTGTGCACCAACGGTCAATGCTGGCAACGCTCGGTCTACACGCTCTCGCCCAGCGATCGCTATGACCAGCATCCGCACCGATCGCCGCGCACCCCCTGGCCTGACCTGCATGGCGACAAGCTGGCTGCGCAGACTTGGCTGCGGGTGGAGCGTCAAGGCTTCTTTCCGGTACGCGGGCGACCGGGGCAAGCCGTTTTCAGCATACGTCTGCAAATCGAGCGCCTGGATCACAGCGCCCGTACTGCAGAGCGATCCGGTGCACTCTTTGAGTGGCTCTCCAGCATGAGCGAAGCCGTTGCGCACTACAAGGGCCTGTCGAACGTGCGGCCGGCCCTGATGGCCTGGCTGACCGAACGCAGTCGCTAAACCCAGCCACAGTCATGGACCTTGTTACCCGACTGCTGGAAATCATCATCCCGGTCTTGCTGATCGTGGCGGTGGGCTATGGCTATGCGCGCCATCGTCGCCCTGACATGGTCCTGTTCAATCGCATCGCGTTGGACGTCTGCACGCCCCTGCTGACCTATTCGGCGCTGGCTTCGAGTCAGTTTGATATTGCGCAGCACGTTCCATTGCTGACCGGGGGCACGCTGATCATTTTGGGCGCCGGCTTGTTGGCCTGGCCGCTGGCGATCATGGCCCGGCAATCGCCGCGAACCGTGGTCCCCGTGGTGATGTTCAACAACTGCGGCAATATGGGCATTCCATTGGCCCTGCTGGCCTTCGGTCCCCAGCAAATGGGGGCCGCAGTGGCCCTGTTTTCCATCAGCAACCTGATCCATTTTTCGATCGGTGCGCGCATCACCAGCGCCGGCGCCCGCACCCGGGATCTGCTGCTCAGTCCCATGATGCTGGCCGCAGTGTTGGGATTTGCCAGCGCCCTGACCGATGTTCGTCCGCCCCAGATGCTGCTGACCGGCATGCGGATGCTCGGCGACGCCTCACTGCCGATGATGCTGTTTGCCCTGGGTGCGCGCCTGTGCAGCGTCGATATGCGAACCCTGGGCAGCGGTGTGCTGGGTGCGCTGGCACGGCCCCTGATCGGCATGGCCCTGGCCTGGCCTCTGGCGAACTGGCTGGGCCTTGAAGGCACCGCGAGGGCCCAGCTGCTGCTGTTTGCAGCGCTGCCGCCGGCGGTGCTGCAATTCATGCTGGCGGAACGCTTTGAGCAAGAGCCCGCAAAAGTGGCCGCCATGGTGATGCTCGGCAACATCCTTGCCCTGATCTTTGTCCCTCTGGCCCTGGCTATGGGCATGCAATAGAGGTCGCACCCTGAGGCCGTTGACATGGGCCACAATCGCGCCCATGGAGAACACACAAAACCTCTCGGCCAGCCGACTGGCCGATGCCTGGGCCGAACTGCAAGCCCATGCGGAGAGCGGCACCCCGCTGCAAGCCGACGCCTACCGGCTGGCTTTTGCCGATCCTGAATTTCTGCTGCGCCGCGAAACCCGTGGCCTGCGCATGCACCTGGAGATGCTCAAGCCCGATCTGGAGCAACAGCGACTGGGCATTGAAAGCACCATCGTGGTCTTCGGCAGCGCCCGCTTTGTATCGGCGGATCGGGCGGGCCAATTGCTTCAAGAGGCACAAGTCTGCGGTGATGCAACGGCCGTGGAACAGGCTAGACGTCATGTGAGCAGCGCGGCCTACTATGAGCAAGCGCGGGAATTCGCCCGTCTCGTGGCGCGTCACAGCCGGCGATGCGCGCCAGATCAGCAAATCTTCATCTGCACCGGAGGCGGCCCTGGCATCATGGAGGCGGCCAATCGCGGCGCCCACGAGGAAGGCATGCCCAATGTAGGGCTCAACATCGCACTGCCTCACGAACAAGGTGCCAACCCTTACATCACGCCGGCGCTCAATTTCAAGTTCCACTACTTTGCGCTGCGCAAGATGCACTTCATGATGCGCGCCAAGGCTTTGGTGGCCTTCCCGGGCGGATATGGCACGCTCGACGAGCTCTTCGAAGTGCTGACGCTGGTGCAAACCCGCAAGGCCAAGCCAGTCCCCATCCTGCTCTACGGCAGCGACTATTGGAAGCGGCTGATCAACCTGGAGATGCTGCTTGAGGAAGGCACGATCTCGCCGGAGGATCTGGACTTGTTCCAGTACGTCGACAACCCGCAGCAGGCCTGGGATCTGATCCGAGATTTCTATCGGCTCTAACTTCAGGTGCGGCCGGCTGCGGAAATCGCACTTGAGGCTGCTCGGTCCTCACGCGCGCCTTCGAGGCGGCCCCAGTGCTGCAATCAGCCCGATTCATCTCTCCCCTGCTCCGCATGGATGCGGCGCAGGCTGAAGGCTGAACGCGAGCCTAAACCGACCCAAGCAGCCACCACCCACAACACCCCGTGCAGTCCGATCAGGGCGCTGACCGAACCCAGGAGCAGGGGTATCACCACGCCTGCAGCGGTCACAGACATCAAGCGCAAGCCAAGCACCTCACCCTGGCGCTGCATGGGCGTGATCTGGTGCAGCATGCTCATGACCATAGGCTGCACCGTTCCAAGGGCCAGGCCAATCAGGAAAGAGCACAGGGCCATGGTCCAGGCCGAGTCGGTGAAGGGATAGACGGCAAAGATGACCGCCGTAGCCAGCATGGCCACCACCAGAACCGCCCATTCGCGCAGCCGCTCTGCCACCAGCGGCAACACCACCCGGACCAGCCCGGTGGCCACGGCAAAGGCCGCCAGCACCAGGCCAATCTGCGAGGCGCTCAAGCCCCGCTCAACGCCCAGGAGAGGAATCACCAGGGCATGCACGTCCCAGGTCGCCGCAACGAACCAGTTGACCAGCATCAAGCGCCCGATTCCCGGCAGCCGCAACAAGTGCCACGCCTGCCAGACCGAACCCTGCTGAACTTCTTGCGGCAATGCTGGGCCGACGTCTTCGACGCGTCGCAAAAGCCACCAGGTCACCAAAGGCACCGCGGCCATGAAGAAAAAAGCAGCCGAAAAGCCTTGCGGGCTGGCCGCCTGTGGACCCGCATGGTCGATCAAGAAACCAACTGCCACCGGACCCATCACATTCGATACCGCCGGACCGATGGCCAACCAGCTAAATGAGCGCCGTAGCTGCGACAAATCATCGGTAAGACGCCCGACCTGCCGCTGCACCGCAATCAGGATGGCAGCGGCGGCACCGCCCGTGAGCAGCGCCATCGCGCACAGCACCAGAAAGCTCGGCCAAGCCGCTGCCAACACGCCAGCCAGACAGGCAGCCAACACCGCCCGGACCATAACCGGCCGCAAGCCGTGGCGGTCGACATAACGTCCGAACGGGAGCGCCAGCAGCAGCTGGCTCAGGCCGAAGAGCGCCAGCAGCAGACCCACGGCAGCAGCGCTGTAACCCAAGCTCAGGGCGAGCAGTGGAGCGGCCATCCGATTGCCGGCCAGCGTTGAATGCAAGAAAACCTGCGCGACGATCAGCCGCAGTAATTCAGACTGCACAGCTTGTAAATCCCAGCTTCTGATCCATCACCCTGAAAAACTCATATTGATTTGTCATCGACAGGGTCCAACGAACCGGGTAAAAGTTCCTGGGCCTGGGCCTGCGGCAGAGCCTGAACCTCGCGCAGCGCACGCCCCATGGCCCGGCTGCGCTGCTCGGCGCTGTCAAGGGTGTTGAGCACGGTCTGGGTCTGCGCCTTGATCCGCGTGAGCACATCGCCGAATTTGGCAAACTCGGTCTTGACCGCGCCAAGCACCTGCCAGACCTCACTGGAGCGCTTTTCCAGAGCCAGCGTACGAAAGCCCATCTGCAAAGAATTCAGCATGGCCAGCAAGGTGGTGGGGCCCGCAATCACCACCCGCCAGTCGCGCTGCAAAGACTCAACCAGGCCGGGTCTGCGCAGCACTTCGGCGTAGAGGCCCTCGCTAGGGAGGAACACGATGGCGAAATCGGTCGTCTGCGGAGGATGAATGTATTTCTCACTCACCGACCGGGCCTGCTGACGCACCGCAGTCTCCAGCGATCGGGCAGCAGCCTCTACCGCCACCGTCTCGGCCTGCTGCTGCGCCAGCAAGAGCCTTTCGTAATCTTCAGTGGGAAACTTTGCATCGAGCGGCAGCCAAACGGGTTCGCCGCCTTCAGCGCGACCCGGCAGACGCACTGCAAAATCAACGGCGTTGCGGCTCCCTGGCACGACACAAACCTGGGCCTGGTACTGCTCGACGGTGAGCACCTGTTCGAGCAGGGTGGCCAGCTGGGTCTCACCGAAAATACCTCGGGTCTTGACGTTGCTCAGGAGATGCTTGAGGTCACCCACGCCCTGCGCCAGAGTCTGCATTTCGCCGAGGCCGCGGTGAACCTGCTCCAGACGCTGCGCCACATGTGCAAAGCTCGCGTCAAGCCGCGCTTGTAAGGTGCTTTGCAGCTTCTCGTCGACCGTGGCGCGCATCTGTTCGAGTTTTTGCTCATTGCCCTGCTGCAACTGGGTCAGCCGACTCTCCACCGCTTGACGGATGTCGGTCAAGAGTTGCTCCTGACGCTGAGCCATCTGCTGCAGCTGGCCCTGAAGATCCTGCGCAAACCGGCGCAAGGCCAGATCCTGGGCATCGCGCGACTGAACCGCAGCCTGAGTGGCCGCTTGGCTCGAGGCCTGCAGGCTCTGGACCAACTGCTGTTGCAAGCTGGCCAGTTGCACCCGCAACGAATCGATCTGCTCATTCTGGGTCCGGGCCACATCACCCGACTGGTTCAGCAAGGTCTGCTGAAACAGTGCCAAAGACTGGTGCATTTCGGCGCGGCCTTCTCGTGCGCTGTCCTGAACTTGCAACCGCAGCTCACGCTCCAAACGCTCACTGCCAGCCATCAATTGCTGCAGCAGCCCCTGCACCGCATCGCCCTCCCCCTGCGCAGATCGACGCCATACCCAAAGCAGGACGAACAGATTGATGGCGACCAGAGCCACCAGAAGCCACAAGTAGAAGTCGGTCATGACCCTATTGTCGCGCCCCCGAAGGGACAGGGCTTGAGCAGCTTCAGCGCGGGTCGGGATTGAGCGGCGTCAGCAGTGGTTGACCCGTAAAGAATGCCACCAGGTTGTCGGCCGCCAAGTGGGCCATGGCCTTGCGGGTGGGCATGCTGGCGCTACCGATATGGGGCGTCAGCACCACGTTGGGCACCTCCAGCAGACCGGGATGAACCTTGGGCTCTTCCTCGAACACATCAAGCCCGGCCGCTGCTATCGTTCGATTTTTCAGGGCCACAGCCAGCGCCGCGTCATCCACAATCCCGCCGCGCGCTATGTTGACCAGGGTAGCGGTCGGCTTCATTTGAGCCAATTCGGCCGCGCCCACGGCGTGGTGCGACTCGGCGGAATAAGGCAAGACCAGGATCAAGTGGTCAGCCTGGGCCAGCAAATCGGATTTGCTGACATAGCCAGCCCGGCACTGAGACTCCAGTTCGGGGCTCAGACGGGAACGGTTGTGGTAGATCACCCGCATGCCAAACCCATAAGCACCGCGCCGGGCAATGGCCTGGCCGATACGCCCCATGCCCAGAATACCCAGGGTCGAGCCGTGGACGTCGGAGCCGGCGAACATGTCGTAGCTCCATTTGGTCCAACGCCCGGCACGCAGGAAATGTTCGCTTTCAGCCAAGCGCCGGGCAGTGGCCATGAGCAGCGCAAAACCCAGGTCAGCGGTCGTGTCGGTCAGCACATCCGGCGCATTGGTCGCCACCACACCCGCAGCGGTCATGGCCGCAATGTCGAAGTTGTTGTAGCCAACGGCCATATTGGCGCAGATGCGCAAATCAGGGCAGGCCCCGAGCACAGCCGCATCAATGCGGTCGCCGCCGGTGGTAAAGACCCCCTGCTTACCCTGAAGGCGCTCGATGAGTTCAGCCTGGCTCCACACCGTATCGTCGGGGTTGGTCTGCACCTCGGCCACCTGCCGGAGTTTGTCGACCACCTCGGGAAACACGGCTCGGGCCAAAAGAATGCGCGGCTTGCTCATGGGAATTTTCTGGGTTCGGTTGCAGGCAGATTTAACGGAACCAGATCAGTCCCATGATGAAAAAGAGCGGCAACAAAATACAGCCCGACCACAACATGTAGCCAAAAAAGCTGGGCATTTTCACGCCGCGATCTTCAGCAATGGCCTTGACCATCAGGTTAGGGGCATTGCCGATGTAACTGTTAGCCCCCATGAAAACGGCCCCCGCCGAAATCGCAGCCAGGGTCGAAGCCAGTGTGGTCATGAGCACCTGCGGATCGCCACCGGCGGTATTGAAGAACACCAGATAGGTTGGCGCGTTGTCCAGAAAAGAACTTAAAACCCCAGTGATCCAGAAATACATCAGCACATCGGGGCTGCCGTCGGGGCG
>JBILUT010000042.1:0-8561 GCA_044370875.1 Polaromonas sp.
TTTATGGGCCCTTGCGTCCGAGTTTGATCGCCCATGGTGTCGCTCGGTTTAGCGCGTTCCGGTGGCCGCGCCGCCCGCGTAGGCGCCAGCCAGTTGGTGCAGGTGTTCCCGATGGCGTTCATCCATGTAGGGTCCGAGCAGACCCAGCACATGACCGGCCCCGCGCAGCAAGGCTGCCTGTGCATGCTCGGGCTCAAGTGCCCGGCGCGGGTCGCAGACATACTCGTAACTGAGCCAGTAGGTCAGCAGCACCACCATGCTGGTGGCTGTGGGCTTAACCTCATGGCGCTTCATGTCTAGCAACTCGTGGCGCAGCGTATCGAGCAGGGCCTGCAGCGCGCCGACCATCTGTTGCATCAGTGCCTGCAGTTGCGATTCGAGCTGCCGGTTTCGACTGAGCAGGTCATTGAGGTTGCGGTAGATGAACCGGTAATGCCACAAGCCCTCGAACAGAGCGTGCATGAAGAACCAGGCATCTTCAATATCTCGCACCTCATGGCTGGCCGTCAGCAGGGGCCCGAGTGATTGCCGGTGACGTTCCAGCAGGGCGTTGACCAGCTCGTCCTTGGCCGGATAGTGGTAGTAGAGATTGCCAGGGCTGATGCCCATTTCAGCGGAAATCGCGGTGGTCGAGACATGCGGCTCGCCGAAGCGATTGAACATTTCAAGCGCCGTCTCCAGGATGCGTTCTGCGGTGCGACGGGGCGCCTTCCTGCTCATGAAATGGCCTGCCTGCTGCTTCGTTGGGGTCTGTCACTCTAACCCAGACGCGTTCTTGTGCAAAGACTGACGCCGCCACAGGCGGCGCCGGGGCGCTTGTCTTAGCTGCCGGCTCTCTTGCGCACGGCCGTTTTTCCGGCCGCTGCACGGCCAGTGGCCGGGGCGGCCTTGCGGGCCCCGCCGCTCGTTCGGGCGACTGGGGCCGGCTGACTAACCCGCCTACCCTTTTTCAGGGCGGCCAGTTCGGCCTCCAGATCGGTCACTCGTTGCGCGAGTGTCTGCAATTCGGCAGCGGCGGGAACGCCCAGGCCGCTGAGCGCCCGCGCCACCCGCTCTTCAAAGATGGACTCAAGCCGGCTCCACTGCTGCCCCGCCCGGGCGCTCAGGCCACCGGCCAGCTCGGTCATGCGCTCGGTGGCCTCGGCCATCCGTTCCTGGGCCGCGGCCTGCGTTTTGCGCTGCAGGCTCACCCCGTCTTGCACCAAGGCCTCAAAAACCTTGCCGCCTTCCTGCTGGGCCTTTGCAAAAGCCCCCAGACCGGCCAGCCAGATCTGCTGGGCTGATTCGCGCACCTTGTCAGCGGCCTCGACCGCCGGGTTGTCAAACTTTTGGCTACTCATAAGTCACTCCCTCCTCTGAATCCCCCACTTTAGCCCCGGCCGGCAATTTCGTCCTAGGGTAAGCACTCTACGGTTTATGTCCATGAGCGCCAGCGATTCCCTACATTGTTTTAAACTCATCTGTATGGCCAAGCCCATCGCGCTTTCGGAGATTTACGTTCGCTTCCTGAATCTGGCGCGAGCTGTTCGGGAACTGCCCGACTTTCCCAGTCTGGACCCGGTGGAAGAGCGACTGCTCAATTTGCTGGCCGGAATTTGGCAGCAAGGCCAGCGCATCTCGGTCTTGCAGGTGATGGGGCTGTCCGACGAGGTGTCTTCAACCACCACCCACCGTCGGATCAAATCCTTGCGCCTCAAGGGCATGGTCACGCTGCTTGCCGACGAAGCCGACAACCGCATCAAGTACGTTCTGCCCACGCCACTGGCCAACCACTACCTGGCTCAGTTGGGTCAGTGCGTCGAACAGGCCCGCCAGGCCTGATTGCCTCGGAGGCGCCCCCAGGCGCCTGGCGTCATGGTCAGGGGCTTGGTGCTTGTGGGTCTGACTAGAATGACCGTTGCCGACGTCATTTTTGCTGCGTCGTCGCCTCCATGACCCTCCTTGTCACCGGCGGTGCCGGATTTATCGGTGCCAATTTCGTCCTGGACTGGCTCAGTCGTCCTGATGCCGAGCCGATCGTCAACCTGGACATCCTCAGCTACGCCGGAAATCTGGAGACCTTGGCGTCCCTGGCCTCGGATCCGCGCCATGTGTTCGTGCATGGCGACATCGCCGATACCGATCGGGTATCGCGGCTGCTTGAGCGGCATCAGCCTCGGGCGGTGATCCATTTCGCAGCCGAGTCCCACGTCGACCGTTCAATCTTGGGGCCGGAGGCCTTCATCCAAACCAATGTGGTTGGCACCTTCCGCTTGCTCGAGGTGGTGCGCCGGTACTGGGGCGCCTTGTCCGCCGAGTCGGCGCGGGACTTTCGCTTTTTGCATGTCTCCACCGATGAGGTCTACGGCTCGCTCGAGCCCGGTGAGCCGGCCTTTACCGAAAGCCACCGCTATCAGCCCAACAGCCCCTATTCGGCCAGCAAGGCTGCGAGCGATCACTGGGTGCGTGCCTATCACCATACCTATGGCCTGCCGGTACTGACGACCAACTGCAGCAACAACTACGGGCCTTTTCATTTTCCTGAAAAGCTGATCCCGCTGATGATCGTCAATGCTCTGGCAGGCAAGCCCTTGCCCGTCTACGGGGACGGCTTGCAGGTGCGTGACTGGCTCTATGTCGGGGACCACTGCAGCGCCATTCGTCGCGTGCTTGAGGCCGGGCGGGTGGGGCAGGTCTATAACGTCGGGGGCTGGAACGAAAAGGCCAACATCGAGATTGTTCGTACCGTTTGCGATCTGCTCGACGAGATGCGGCCCCGCGCCGATGGCGTGCCCTACCGAAGCCAGATCATCCACGTGACCGATCGACCCGGGCATGACCGGCGCTATGCCATTGACGCCCGGCGTCTGCACGAGGAACTGGGCTGGAAACCGGCCGAGACGTTTGACAGCGGTATTCGCAAGACCGTGCGCTGGTATCTCGATCACTCGGACTGGGTGCAGCGGGTGCAAAGTGGGGCTTACCGAGACTGGGTGCAGACGCAGTACGGGGCTCGGTCATGAAAATTCTCTTGCTGGGCAAGGGCGGGCAGCTTGGTTGGGAACTGCAGCGCAGCCTGGCTCTGCTGGGGGAGTTGGTGGCGTTGGACCGCGAGAGCCCCCAGGGCTGCGGGGACCTTGCCCGGCCCGAGGCGCTGGCTGCCACGGTTCGCGATGTGGCGCCGCAGATCATCGTCAATGCCGCCGCCTACACCGCGGTCGACAAAGCCGAAGCCGAGCCGGACCGTGCTCGTCTGATCAATGCCACAGCCCCCGGTGAATTGGCGCGTCAGGCGCAAGCGCTGGACGCCTGGTTGGTGCACTTCAGCACCGACTATGTCTTTGATGGCAGCGGCGATCGGCCCTGGCGCGAGTCTGATGCAACCGGGCCGCTTAACGTCTATGGACAAACTAAGCTTGAAGGCGAGCAGGCGGTGCAGGCCCATTGCCAGCGGCATTTGATCCTGCGCACCAGTTGGGTGTATTCGGCACGCGGCGGCAACTTCGCCAAGACCATCCTGCGACTAGCGGCCGAACGGGACGAGCTGACAGTGATCGATGACCAGTTCGGCGCGCCCACCAGCGCTGAGTTGCTGGCCGATGCAACGTTGCTGATGCTGCGCGAGCTCCAGCGGCAGCCGCAAGCAGCCGGTCTTTATCACCTCTGCGCGGCGGGTCAGACCTCTTGGCACGCTTATGCCACGCATGTCATTGAGCGTGCGCGCCAGCTCAGGCCTGAGCAACCCCTGAAGGTTCGGCAGATTCGTCCCGTGCCTAGCAGTGCCTTTCAGACGGCGGCGCGTCGACCGCACAATTCGCGGCTCGACACTCGTCACCTTGTGTCCACCTTCGGGCTCAGATTGCCGCCCTGGCAACAGGGGGTTGATCGAATGCTCAGCGAAATTTTGTGAGGCCCCCATGAGCAGAGCGCGCAAAGGCATCATCCTCGCAGGAGGCTCGGGTACCCGCCTCTACCCGGTGACCCAGGCGGTCTCCAAGCAGCTGCTGCCGGTCTATGACAAACCGATGATTTACTACCCGCTGACCACCTTGATGCTGGCGGGTATTCGTGACATCCTGCTGATTTCCACGCCGCAGGACTTGCCCCGTTTTCAGGACCTGCTCGGCGACGGCAGCCAGTGGGGCTTATCCCTCAGTTATGCCGAGCAACCCAGCCCGGACGGCTTGGCGCAAGCCTTCATCATCGGCCGACATTTTGTGGGACAAGACCACTCAGCCCTCATCCTGGGTGACAACATTTACTACGGCCACGACCTGGAATCGCAATTGCGAGCCAGCACGGCTCGCAGCGACGGCGCGACCGTGTTTGCCTACCATGTTCAGGACCCTGAGCGTTATGGCGTGGTGCAATTTGACGCGCAGCGCCGCGCCATCAGCATTGAGGAAAAACCAGAGCGACCGGCCTCTAATTACGCAGTTACGGGCCTGTATTTTTATGACACACAGGTGCTCGATATTGCCGCTTCCATCCGGCCTTCAGCGCGAGGTGAATTGGAGATCACTGATGTCAATCGCGCCTATCTAGAGCGCGCTCAGCTCCACGTTGAGGTCATGGGGCGGGGCATAGCCTGGCTCGATACCGGCACCCATGAATCTTTGCTGGAGGCTGGGCAATTTATTGCCACCATCGAGCACCGGCAGGGTTTAAAGATTGCGTGCCCCGAGGAGTTGGCTTTCCGCAAGGGCTACATATCGGCCGAGGCCCTGGAGCAGCTGGCCCGGCCCATGTTGAAGAACGGGTATGGCCGTTACCTGATGCAGATCCTGCAAAGCACGGTGTTCTGACCATGAAGATAACGCCTGCCGCCATTGGCGATATCCTGCTGATTGAGCCTCGGGTCTTCGGCGATGCCCGGGGCTTTTTCTTCGAGAGTTTCAACCGCCGGCAGTTTGCAGATGCCACCGGTCTAACTCTGGACTTTGTGCAGGACAACCACAGCCGCAGCGGCGGTGGGGTTTTGCGCGGCTTGCACTATCAATGGAAGCAGCCGCAAGGCAAGTTGGTGCGCGTCACCCGCGGCCGGGTTTTTGATGTGGCGGTTGATATGCGCCGCGCGTCACCCCATTTTGGCCAATGGGTAGGTTATGAATTATCCGAGGACAACCAAAGACAATTATGGGTGCCTCCGGGCTTTGCCCACGGGTTTCTGGTGCTCAGTGAGGTGGCTGATTTCCTTTACAAGACCACTGCTTACTACGACCCGATCGATGAGTTTTGCCTGCGTTGGGACGATCCGCAAATTGGCGTGCAATGGCCGCTGCAGGGCGAGCCCAACATTTCCGAAAAAGATCGCAAGGGTTTGCCTTTCAGCCAGGCCCCCTGTTTTTGAAGGGGCGGTATTCCTTAAGGTCCAGCAATTAGTGTGGGTCGGGCATTAATGCGCCTAATATGGAAAATTGATTTATCATCCCCACCTGCTCTCTTGAGGGGGCTTATTAACCAATTTGAGGATTAAAGATGGCCAATCTGATCGATATTCAGTCTCAAATCGAAAAGCTGCAAAAGCAGGCGGCAGATATTCGCTCTAAGGAATTTAACGCCACGGTGCAGGACATACTGTCGAAGATGGCGGCTTTTGGCATCACCGTCAAAGACCTGGAGGCGGCCCGCAAGAAGTCGCCCAAAGGCCGGGCCAAGCCAGCCGGTAAGGCCGCTGGCGGACGCAAGGCTGCCAAAAAGGGCGGTAGCTCCTCTTCGGTGGCAGCGAAATATCGTGGCCCCAATGGTGAGACCTGGAGCGGCCGTGGCCTGATGCCGCGCTGGATGTCGACCCTGGTCGCTGCGGGCCGCAGCAAGGACGAATTTGCCATCAAGGCCTGATGACCATCCGGCTCTTCAAGCCGGGTGTGCTGCACAATTAGGGCTGTCCTCTCGGACAGCCCTTTTTCATGTTTTTTGAGCCATGAGTGCCCTCGAATCCGAAATATCTTCCATAGACCCGCGTTACAAGGCTGAAATCCTGGCGCAGGCGCTGCCTTACATCCGCAAGTTTCACGGCAAGACTCTGGTGATCAAGTACGGCGGTAACGCCATGACCGATCCGGCCCTGCAAGCCGACTTTGCCGAAGACGTGGTCTTGCTCAAGTTGGTGGGGATGAATCCAGTGGTGGTCCACGGAGGGGGGCCACAGATCGAGACGGCGCTCAACCGACTGGGTAAAAAAGGCGAATTCATCCAGGGCATGCGCGTCACCGACGCCGAAACCATGGAAGTCGTGGAATGGGTACTGGCCGGTGAAGTGCAGCAGGACATCGTGGGCCTGATCAATCAGGCAGGCGGCAAGGCCGTTGGACTGACTGGTCGCGATGGGGGCCTGATTCGGGCGCGTAAGCTCAAGATGCTCGACAGCAAAGACCCGACCAAAGAGCACGATGTCGGATTAGTGGGTGACATTGTGCAGATCGATCCATCGGTGGTTCGGGCGCTGCAAGACGATCAGTTCATTCCTGTCGTCAGCCCGATTGGTTTTGGTGAGGACAACGAGAGCTACAACATCAATGCGGATATGGTGGCGGGCAAATTGGCCACAGTGCTCAAGGCCGAAAAGCTGGTGCTGCTGACCAATACTGCGGGCGTGCTCGATAAAGATGGCAACTTGCTGACCGACCTGAGCGCCCGCCAGATTGATGCCCTGTTTGAGGATGGCACCCTCTCCGGTGGCATGTTGCCCAAGATTTCGGGTGCGTTGGATGCGGCCAAGAGCGGCGTCAACTCGGTGCACATCATTGACGGTCGCGTGCCGCACGCTTTGTTGTTGGAAATCCTGACCGACCAGGCTTTCGGCACCATGATCCGTTCGCACTAAGGCGCCTGTTCCTGTCTCGCGGTGCGCCGCTTTCGCCCTGGGAGAGCCGCTGCGGCCCTGTGCGAGAATGTTTTCCAGTCTCTCCGCCAGGAGCCCGCGTCCATGTCCGAGCCTGATTCCGCGTCGTCTCCCGCCTCTGCCGAGGTGCCCGCGCGCAAGCGCCCCAAGCCAGGCGAGCGTCGCGTGCAAATTCTGCATGCCCTGGCGAGCATGCTGGAGCAGCCCGGGGCAGAGCGCATCACCACAGCCGCGCTGGCCGCTCGTTTGGGGGTCAGCGAGGCTGCCTTGTATCGGCACTTTGCCAGCAAGGCTCAGATGTTCGAGGCGCTGATTGACTTCATCGAGGACTCCATCCTCTCCCTGTTCAACCAACTGCAAGAGCGTGAGCCCGATGCTTGGGTTCGGGTTCTCAAGACAGCGCGTATCCTGGTGCAGTTTGCCGAGAAGAATCCGGGCATGACGCGGGTCATGGTCGGCGACGCCTTGGTCTTCGAGCATGAGCGCTTGCAGGAGCGCATGAACCTGTTTTTTGACAAGCTCGAGGCCCAGTGGCGCCAGCTCCTGCGGCAGGCTGGGTCAGCATCGCCCACACCCACGGTCGATGCCCAGCTCAAGGCGTCCTTGTTGCAGGCCTTTCTGATGGGCCGCCTGCAGCGCTATGCCCGTTCGGGATTTCGGCGAATGCCGTCGGAAAGTCTTGATGCTTGCCTGGCGATCTTGCTGGCCCCGCCGGCCTGAGCGCCTCGAACGAGCTTTGGTTCCCTTGTTGGTCGGGTGCGGCGCTTCGAGCCATGCCCCTTGTATGCGCTGGGTTTGCAGGGGCCTTATGAGCGGGTGACGGGTTGACGGCTACAATCTGTACCGGTTTCGAGGAGCGTTGCAACCCACTTTGCGTGGTCTAGGCTCGAAACTCCTTTCCTTTGCAACGACGCTCACCCGCCCGCTGTGGCCTTGTGGGGTGAGCAGGAGCTTCTCCACAAGACATTGATGGGCCAGCCCCGAATCGGGGTTCCCACAGTCTTTGTTTGGAGAAAAGTTCATGAACGCTGTCCTCAAGCCCCTGCACAACCAGGATTACGCCATTGCCGACCTGTCGCTTGCCGACTGGGGCCGCAAGGAAATCAAGATCGCCGAGACCGAGATGCCTGGCCTGATGGCCATTCGCGAGGAATACGCCGCGGCACAACCGCTCAAGGGCGCCCGCATCACCGGCTCGCTGCACATGACCATTCAGACGGCAGTGCTGGTGGAGACCCTGCAAGCGCTCGGCGCTCAGGTGCGCTGGGCCTCTTGCAACATCTTCTCCACGCAAGATCACGCAGCCGCAGCTCTGGTGGCCAGCGGTACGTCCGTGTTCGCCTACAAGGGCGAGTCGCTGGCCGACTACTGGGACTACACCCATCGCATCTTCGAGTTCAAGGGTGCCACCGGGACGCCCGAAGAGGGCCCGAACATGATCCTCGATGACGGTGGTGACGCCACGCTCCTCATGCACCTGGGCACTCGCGCTGAGAAGGACGCGAGTGTGCTGGCTCATCCGGGCAGCGAAGAGGAAGTGTGCCTCTTCAACGCCATCAAGGCCAAGCTCGCGCAGGATGGCAGCTGGTACAGCCGCCGCCTGAAAAACATCATCGGGGTCACCGAAGAGACGACCACGGGCGTGCTTCGCCTCAATGAGATGGCGGCCAAGGGCTCACTCGCTTTGCGAGCCATCAATGTCAACGATTCGGTGACCAAGAGCAAGTTCGACAATCTG
>JBILUT010000043.1:0-8509 GCA_044370875.1 Polaromonas sp.
GCGCACCGCCGAACTCTCGCGGGCACGCAAGATGCTGGCCAAAGGAGAGCCGGTCGAAGCCGTGCTTGAGGCCCTCTCGCGGGGCCTGACGCAGAAGATGCTCCACGGTGCCATGGCCGAACTGCACGGCAGCCAGGGTGAGCAGCTCGAAAACACTGCCCATACGGTCAGCCGCCTCTTCCTGCGCGGCCAGGCGCCTCGAGATCCCAACGGGCTGTAGCGTCGCCTGCCGCGCTTCTATGCGCTGCAGCCGTATGCAGCAGCGCCAATTCCTCCCTCGATTGCCTGCCCCCCCGGGGCCAGACCCTGCCAAGCCCGTCTGCCTATCTGCCATGAAAGACTTCCTCCGCCACAGCCTCGACCGACACATTCTGCGCATGCAGGAGCTTGATGCCCTGCTGGCAGCGCCGGACGTAGTCAGCGATCTCGACCGCTACCGGCGGCTCTCGCGAGAACACGCTGAGACCAGCGCCGTGGCGGCGCAATACCAGCGCCTCAAGCAACGCGAGTTGGATCTGGCCCAAGCGCAGACCATGCTGGACGATCCCCAAATGCGCGAGCTTGCGCAAGAAGAAATCACCACCGCGCGGGCCGACATTGAGCTCTTGGATGAACAGCTGCAACTCATGCTCATCCCTCGCGACCCCGACGATGCCAGGGCTGCCTTTCTGGAGATTCGCGCGGGCACTGGTGGCGACGAATCGGCTCTGTTCGCTGGTGACCTGCTGCGCATGTACACCCGATATGCCGAGCGATGCGGCTGGCGCTGCGAGCTGATCAGCGAATCGGCGGCCGAGCTAGGCGGCTACAAAGAGGCTGTGCTGCGGATCGAAGCCCCGCCCGATGAGCGCGGTATCGGCGCCTATGGCAAGCTGCGCTTTGAATCGGGCGGCCATCGTGTGCAGCGGGTGCCTGCCACCGAGGCGCAGGGCCGCATCCACACCAGCGCCTGCACAGTCGCGGTGCTGGCCGAGCCCGACGAGGCGCAAGCGGTACAAATCAATCCAGCTGAACTGCGCATCGACACCTTCCGCGCGTCGGGCGCGGGCGGGCAGCACGTCAACAAGACCGACTCAGCCGTTCGCATCACCCACTTGCCCACCGGCATCGTGGCTGAATGCCAAGATGACCGCAGCCAGCACCGCAACAAGGCCAAAGCCCTGCAAGTGCTGTCAGCGCGCATCCAGGAAAAAGAACGCAGCGAGCGGGCCGCCAAGGACGCGGCGCTGCGCAAGGGTCTGGTGGGCAGCGGCGACCGCAGCGACCGCATCCGCACCTATAACTTTCCGCAGGGTCGACTCACAGATCACCGCATCGGACTGACCCTCTACAAACTCAGCCTGATCATGGAAGGTCAGCTCGATGAAGTCATCGGCGCCCTGCAAGTGGCACGAGGCGCCGAGCAGTTGGCTGAGCTCGAAGAGGCGGCATCATGACGCTCGGCCAGGCGCTGGCGCGGGCTCAGGCGCAGGGCCTCGACAGACTGGACGCAAGTTTGTTGCTGCTGCATGCACTTGGGCGCAGTCACGACCGGGCCTGGTTGCTGGCGCATTCGGACGATGAGCTGCCCGCAGCAGCGCAGCAACGCTATCGGGCCTTGTGCGGGCAACGCAGCGATGGCCAGCCGCTGGCCTACCTGACGGGTGAAAAAGACTTCTTTGGCCTGACTCTTCGCGTGGACTCGCGGGTTCTGGTGCCCCGGCCCGATACCGAGACCTTGGTCGACTGGGCGCTTTCATTAAAGCTGCCCGCGCAGGCCCGGGTGATCGATCTGGGCACAGGCAGCGGCGCGATCGCGCTGGCGCTCAAGCACGCTCGCCCGCAATGGCAGGTCACCGGCCTTGATTTGAGCCCCGAAGCTCTGAGCGTGGCGCGCTCCAATGCCCAGGGACTGGGCCTGTCGGTCAACTGGCTTGAGGGCCACTGGCTCAGCGGCATCAGCGACGCTTTCGACCTGATCGTCAGCAACCCCCCCTACATTGCCGAAGGCGATGCACACCTGCCCGCCCTGCGGCACGAGCCCGCCCTGGCGCTCACCGCCGGCCCGCAGGGCTTGGATGCGCTCGATCGGGTGATCCGACAAGCACCGGCGCGACTGGCCCCGGGCGGTTGGCTGCTGCTCGAACACGGCCATGACCAAGCCCAGGCCGTGCGCTCCATGTTGGAGCAGGGCGGTTGGATCGATGTACAAAGCCAGACCGACATCGCGGGTATCGAGCGCTGCAGCGGAGCTTGGCGACGTTAGGACCAGCACCCGTGCAGGCCCGTGGCCAGAAGAAATCATGATGGGACCAGAGCCCGGCTCCGTGGCGGAAGATGCTCGCCATCGGTCCTAATGCCGACAGCAACCGGGGGCAATGGCGCAGGCCTGATAATCCCGGGCAAACAAAGGAGGAACGACCATGAGCGATACCCATCAACGCATTGACCAAATCGTCAAATCAAGCGACGTGGTCCTGTTCATGAAGGGATCCGCCCAATTTCCGATGTGCGGATTCTCGGGCAGGGCGATCCAAATTCTGCGCGCCTGTGGTGTGAGCAAACCCCTGACCGTCAACGTGCTTGAAGATGATGCCATCCGCCAGGGGGTCAAAGACTACAGCCAGTGGCCCACGATCCCACAGCTCTACGTCAAGGGTGAATTCATCGGCGGCTCGGACATCATGATGGACATGTACGAGAGCGGCGAGTTGCAGCAATTGCTGGCCCCCTCTTCCAACTGACGAGCAGATCCCAACAACGGCCGCGCGGCACTCAGCCCCGCGGCTTTTTCATGCTCTGACGACAGCAGCCACACCTACTGCGCATGACCGGTGCCAGCGCCCAGGATAGGCAAGCCCTTGCACGCACGCTTTAGACGCGCTGCACGCTCGGCTGGCGTTTCGCCCGACCGAGCACAAACCAGCATCTGCAGTCACAACACAGGGCCTCTTAGGGCGAATTGGAATCGTCCCCATCGTGGCCTTCGACCGGTGGATCGGCCTCGAGTCGGAACTGCTCACTGGCCCAAGCCCCCAGATCGATGCCCTTGCACCGGGCCGAACAAAAGGGGCGATACGGGTTATCCAGGCTGTACAGGCTGCGGCCGCCGCAGGCCGGACAGTTGACCATGCGCACAGGCAGGGAGTTGTCAGATGCAGCACTCATTGCAGACCTGTCGTACCGTCGCCCGCGGCGATATCAGCCGCAGAGGGTGATTTCCAGTGGTGCGTCTTCGGTGGAAGATTGCATTCGCTGACCGTCCATCATGGTCATCATTCGCACCGAAACCACAAGCCGGTTCCCACTGACTTCAGGGAAGACCTGCAGCTCCGGGTCGACGCGCAGACGCATCAGCTGAAAGCTGCGGCCCTGGGGCAGATTCTGTTGATAGTGACCGGCGGTACAAAGTACCTTTTGCGGTACTCCCGAGTCTCTGAGCAGCTTGAGGAGCAGTCCCACCGCTTCGGCCAGGGGCAGCAAGCCATCAATCCACCGTTTCAGGTCGGCCCGGCGGTCCTCAGGGCTCTTGTGCTTCCACGCATGATAGGCCGGTAGATCGAACTCGCAGGTACCGCCCGGAATGCTGGCACGGCTGCGCAGACTCATCAACCAATCGATGTCACCCAGCGACTGCCCGATCTTGCCAGATTGGTCACGCAGTGCGCTCAAACACGAATCGAGTTGCGCCACCACCTGCTCGAGGGCTTTTTCAGAAATGGCCGGGTTACCACGAAACCCAGCCACCAGCGTCTTTTGTTTGTCCAAGTCCTTGAGGACATCGGTCTTGAGATCGGAGCGCGCGCCCACTTCAAGGATTTCAAACAGGGTGGTGATGGCGAAGTGATGATCCGTGGCCGACCTGCGGCCCATCAGATCACCGAGCCTGAAGAAAAGATGTTCCAGGCGCAAATAGGTCCGGACGCGCTCGTTGAATGGAAATTCGTAAAGGATCACGGCAGAAGAGTCCGACACCGGTCGGGACAATCTCAGGATGATAGCCCGAAGTGTTGCCAAACCTGTTCAACCTGCGCCTCAAGCTGGTCCAGGGGCAGGCCCTCGTTGAACAAGGTGGCGTCAGCTGCGGCCAAGCGCTGCGCTCGGGTGGCCTGCTGGGCGATCACCCGCTCCACGGCCTCGGGGGGCCAAGCGCTTCGGGCGATGACACGCTCAGTTTGGGTCTGTGCGCTGCAATCGACCACCAGCACCGCATCGACCCTTGCACGCCAGCGGCGCCCCGACTCCACCAGCAAAGGCACATCAAAGACGATGCAGGCCGCTCCTGCCGCTTCAGCGGCGCGGGCCCGACGGTCTGTCTCTTGGGCGACCAGCGGGTGCAGGATGGCTTCAAGCCGGGTGCGGGCCTGCGGATCGGTAAAAGCCAGTTCGCGCATGGCCTGACGGTCAAGCGCTCCGTCAGCGCCAACGTACGGCGCCCCGAAGGCCTGGGCAATCGCCGGCATGGCCGCACCGCTGGGAGCGGTCAGGCTCCGCGAGATGGCGTCAGCATCAATCAGCACCGCACCCCGCCGGGCCAGCATGGCCGCCACTGTGCTCTTGCCGCTGCCAATGCCACCGGTCAGTCCGATCCGAAAAACGGTCAGGTTTCGCATGCTTTGCGCCTTCAGAACCAAAGCCCTGGCCCGATACGCTCGGGCCAGAACATCAAAAACAGCCCCGCGGCCGAGAGGGCCGGGCCAAAAGGCAGCGGCTCACCGGGCTCAAGTCGCCCAGCCGCCCGCAGGCTCAGTCCCACAAGCACACCCGCGCTGGAAGACAAAAGCACCAGTGGCAACAGAGCCGGCCAGCCCAGCCAGGCCCCCAGCGCTGCCAGCAATTTGAAATCGCCCTGCCCCATGCCCTGCTTGCCGGTGATCACCTTGAAGCCCTGATGGATGATCCAAAGCAGCAGATAACCCGCTACGGCCCCCCAAAGGGAATCGGACAGATCCAGGTCAGTCCAGCCCAAGGCGGCAGCTATCAGGCCAGCCCACAGCAGGGGCAAGGTCAGGTCATCGGGCAACAACTGGGTGTCCCAGTCGATGCAGGCCAACACCAGCAAGGTGGCTGCAAACAGGGCCCAGGCCAACGCCTGCGGAGTCACCCCCCAGCGCCACGCACAGGCGGCAAAGAGGGCGGCAACGCACAGCTCAACGGCCAGATAGCGCCAGCCAATAGCGGCGCCACAAGCGCTGCAATGACCGCGCAGCAGCATGTAGCCAAGCACCGGTAACTTTTCGGGCCAGGTCAGGCGGTGACCACAAGCCGGGCAATGCGAAGCCGGTCGGGCCAGGTTGTAGGGGGACTCGCAAGCCGTCGGGTCTGCGTCCCGGTTGCCATCGTTGTCCTGCCCGGACAACCACTGCCGGGCCTCCTGGTCCCACTGGCGCTGCATCATGCGCGGCAAACGATGGATCACCACATTGGCAAAGCTGCCCACCAGCAGCCCCAAGAACGCGGCCCACAACCACACAGAGTCTCCGGCCATCAGAGGATCTGCCCCATCTGGAAAACGGGCAGGTACAGGGACAGCACCAGCGCCCCCACGACCAGCCCCAGAAAAAGCACTGTGACGGGCTCGATCAGGGTCGACAAACGCTGCATACGCTCATCGAGTTCAGCATCCTGAAAATCGGCCACTTTCTCCAGCAAGCGATCGAGCGCACCCGACTCTTCACCCACTGCACACATTTGCTGCAACAGCGCCGGGAACACCGGCTCACGCGCAAGGGCAGCGTGCAGGCTGCTGCCGCGCAATATTTCGTCGCGCAATCGATCGGTGGCCTGGACATACGCGCGGTGCCCACAGGCGGCGCCCACCGATTGCAGGGCTTGCGCCAGAGGCAGCCCGGCGGCCAGCAAGGTGGCCAGCGTGCGGCTCCAGCGGGCCACAGCAGCGCCATGCAGCAAACCTCCCCACAGTGGCGATGCCAGGCAGGCATCATCGATCCAGTGCGCAAAAGCCGGCTTGCTTCGCCAGGCCCCCACCAACACCAGAGCCGATACCAGGGCCGTGCCCACGAGCCACGGCAAGGCCTGCACAAACCATCGGCTGGCACCGACAACCACTTGCGTGGCCCAAGGCAATTGAGCTCCGAACGATGCAAACACTGACTCAAAGGCAGGCACCACCGCCACCATGATCACCCCCAGAACCGCCACTGCCACCGATAGCACCACCGCTGGGTAGGTCAGTGCCGATCGAACCCGTCGCACCAGAGCCTCGGTTTTTTCAAGATGGGTGACGATGCGCTCCAGCATCAGGTCAAGTTGACCGCTGACTTCACCGGCCTCGACCAGTGCCAGGTAGAGATCGCTAAAGACCGGGCTTTGTCGCCGCAATGCAGCCGACAGGGAAAGGCCATTTTGCAGGTCGGCATGAATTTGCCCGGCCAAGCTCCACACAGGGCCCCGACCTTGTGTGCGTGCGATCATCTGCAAGGATTCAAGCAAGGGCAAACCGGCACGCAGCAGCGCCGCCAACTGACGGGTAAACCGGATCAGTTCCGCGGCAGAAGGCCGGCGCCGACGCTCGGGTTCAACCCTTTGCACATCAATGGCGCGCAAGCCGCGGCGGCGCAGCAACGCCCGTAACTGGTTGTGGCCACCAGCCTGACTGCGCCCGCGCTGCAAACGACCCTGCGCATCTCGGCCAGACCAGTCGAAAGCGGGTTCGCTTTGCGGGACGCCTGCACGCATCTGCCCGATCATCATGACCATTCGATCGCGGTACGACCGCAAAATAAAAAGGGAGAACGGCTAGACATGGGTATGCGCCAGAACCTCTTCTACGCTGGTCTGACCCAGTTTAACTTTGCGCCAGGCCGCCTGACGCAGACTCATCACACCTTCGGCCGCCGCCTGACGCGCCATATCAGCCGCGCTGCCTTCGCGCATCACCACCTCGCCCATGGCGGCGCTGACTGGCATAACCTGAAACACCCCGACCCGTCCCAGGTAGCCCCCGTGGCATTGCGCGCAACCCACGGGCTGATACACCGGCTCCGCGCCGGCCCAAAGGTCTGCGGGGCAGCCGGCCTGTCGCAACAACTCATGAGGCGTATCAAGCGGCTGCCGGCAATGAGCACACAGCCGGCGCAGCAAACGCTGCGCAGTGACCAACACCACACTGGCTGCAATATTGTGGGCCGCCACACCGATCTGCCGCAGACGCAGCAAGGTGGCCGGCGCGTCGTTGGTGTGCAGCGTCGAGAACACCAAATGCCCCGTCTGGGCCGCCTTCAGGGCCAGATCGGCCGTCTCCAGATCACGAATCTCGCCAATCATGATGACATCCGGATCCTGCCTGAGAAAAGCGCGCAGTGCCGCTGCAAACGTCAAGCCGGCCTTCTCATTGATGCTGACCTGATTGATGCCCGCGAGGTTGATTTCGCTGGGGTCTTCGGCGGTGCAAATGTTGATGCCGGGCCGATTGAGTTGCTGCAGGCAGCTGTACATAGACAGCGTCTTGCCGGCGCCGGTCGGCCCGGTCACCAGCACCATGCCATGCGGTCTGGCCAAGGCTCGCAGCACCGCCTGCTGTTGGTCGGCTTCATAGCCCAGTGCGCCCAGTTCCATGCGGGCCGGTGCCGCGTCGATGAATCGCACCACCACCTTCTCGCCATGCACCGTGGGCAGGGTGCTGACCCGCAGATCCACCGCGGGGCCCGACGGCACCGGCAAGCGCATCCGTCCATCCTGGGGCAGCCGCTTTTCGGCGATGTCCAACCGAGCCAGCACCTTGATGCGCGAACACAGCCGCTCACGCAACGCTGCCGGCGGCTGCAGCCACTCCTGCAACTGACCATCGATGCGGAGGCGAACCCGGTACAGGTTTTCGAAGGGCTCCAAATGCAGGTCTGAAGCCTTCAGGGCGTGGGCCAGCTGCAACAAGCGATCAAGCAGTCGCACGACCGACCCATCATCGTTGAATCCAGTCTTGATCAGCCCCTGCATCTCAGCCTGGGCTGCCTGCAAGCCCGTCGGGATGTTGCTGTCCATGCGCCATGATGACGCAATCGCCCAGCAAGGAGAACCAGGGCCTTACAAAAAATAAAACATCAAGCGCCCTCTTGGGGGGCAAGTCTTCCCGCAAGACTGCACCCAAACTTCAATTTGTAGAAGAACCCGCTCGTCCGCGCAATCCCTACAAATCCGAAGTCGCGGCGCATCGACAGCGCCCGGACAGTGGTTTATCTTGATCCACATGGGCGCTATGGGAGCACACATGGATTGGCAACCCTACATCAAGGCCAGTTGGGAAATGGTGATGGCCGCCGAAGGAAAGACCCGGGTTCTGCTCGACGAAGAGCTTGAGTCCTACCTGGTGCACATGATGGCTCGCAATTTCCGCAACAGCAGCAAGATGCCGCCAGAGATCATCTGCCTGGAGCTCGGGCGCGCTCGAAGCGCCGAGGACTACCGCGATATTGGCGATAGCTGCCTGTTCGTCGATGCGTGGGATGTGCGTCGGGCGCGCCTGGTCTCACGCGACTATTACCAGCGCATGGGGCAGATCGCCTACAGCCAC
>JBILUT010000044.1:0-8409 GCA_044370875.1 Polaromonas sp.
GCAAGACCTATGTTCACCTGGTACGCGGCCAGTTGCAGGTCAATGGCCAGCAGCTGCAGACCGGTGATGCGGTCAAGTTCACTGGAGAGCCCCACCTTGATTTGAGGCAAGGCCGCGATGCCGAAGTGTTGGTGTTCGATCTCGCCCCCTGAGGCGCAATCCTGTTTTTACCCAGAGAGGTTTTCCATGCCACACATTGCAGTTGTCTATCACTCGGGCTACGGCCACACCCAGCGCATGGCTCAGGCTGTGGCCGAGGGCGCACAGGCCGACCTGGTCCCCATCAGTGCCGAGGGCGATTTGCCGGATGGCGCCTGGGAGCAACTGGCCGCAGCCGATGCCATTATTTTGGGTTCGCCCACCTACATGGGCACGGTCAGCTGGCAGTTCAAGAAATTCGCGGATGCCTCTTCGAAGGCCTGGTACGCGCAGGCCTGGAAAGACAAGTTGTTTGCCGGCTTTACCAACAGCGCCGCCCTCAACGGTGACAAGGGCTCCACCCTGACCTATTTGTTCACCCTGGCCATGCAGCACGGGGGCCTGTGGGTTAGCCAGGGCATCTTGCCCAGCAGTACCAAAGCGGCCCGCCGTGACGATCCCAACTACCTGGGGTCTTACGCAGGTGCGATCGCGCAGTCACCGGCCGATGCCGGTGCCGGCGATATGGCTCCGGGCGACTTGCAAACCGCCCGCGCATTCGGTGCCCGTGTGGCCGAGGTTGCCGCCCGCTATCGCCGCCCCTGAGCGAATCGGCTCAGAGCCCGGTTTTCTTGCCCGTCCGGCCCTGGCATGCTCTGCCCGGGCGCTGCGCTTGCCTCATCGAGAGCGTCCGCCCAATCGCCGGTCTTGCTGCTTGGCCGGCCTAGAATCAGCCGCATGTTTGTTCATCTGCGCACCCACACCGAGTTTTCTGTCGTCGACGGCATGCTTCGTATCGACGACCTGGCGCGAAGGGCAGCGGCCGATGGGCAGGCGGCCCTGGCTGTCACGGATCTGAACAATTTGTTTGGCGCCATCAAGTTTTACAAGGCCGCCCGTGCGGTCGGCGTCAAGCCATTGATTGGTGCCGATGTATGGGTGCAGTCGCCGGGTCGGGATGAGTCGGCAGCGCCCGCGCGACTGCTGCTGCTGGCGCAGGACCACCGGGGTTACCTCAATCTGTGCGAGTTGCTCACCCGGGCCTGGACGCGCAACGTACAACGCGACCAGGCCATCATCAAGCTCGTGTGGTTGCAAGAGCTGGCCGAGGGGCTGATTGCCTTGTCAGGCGCCCAGACGGGGGCTGTGGGACAGGCCTTGTTGCAGGGCGATGAGTCGCGCGCCAGTGCGACGGCCTTGCATCTGGCCGGTTTGTTCCCGCATCGTTTCTATATGGAGCTGCAGCGCGCCGGTCGGCCTGATGACGAGCGGCATGTGGCCGCTGCGGTGCGTTTGGCCAGCCGGCTGAGTTTGCCGGTGGTCGCTACGCACCCGGTGCAGTTCGAATCGGCCAGCGACTTTGAGGCCCACGAGGCCCGTGTCTGCATTGCCTCGGGTGAGACCCTGGGCAATGCACGGCGCCCCCGTTTGTTCACCCAGGCCCAGTACTTCAAGACGCGCGCTGAAATGAGCGCTCTCTTTGCCGACTTGCCCTCTGCCCTGGCCAACTCGGTTGAAATCGCCCGTCGCTGCAACTTGGTGCTGCAATTGGGCAAGCCCCAGCTGCCCGACTATCCCACGCCTGTGCAGGACGGCGTGCCGATGCCGATCGAGCAGTATTTCAGGCAGGCATCTCGCGAAGGCTTGGAGCAGCGACTGATGGCCCTGTTTCCGGACCAGGCCGAGCGCGAGTCACGGCGCGACGAGTATGCGCAGCGGCTCGAATTTGAGATCGAGGTCATCCTCAAGATGGGATTCCCGGGGTATTTCCTCATCGTCAGCGACTTCATCAACTGGGCCAAGAACAATGGCTGTCCAGTGGGGCCCGGTCGCGGTTCCGGGGCTGGCTCTCTGGTGGCGTATGCGCTGCGCATCACCGATCTTGATCCGCTCCAATACAAACTGCTGTTTGAGCGTTTTCTCAATCCCGAGCGGGTGTCCATGCCCGACTTTGATATCGACTTTTGTCAGACCCACCGCGACCGGGTGATTGACTATGTCAAGGGCAAGTACGGTCATGAGGCGGTCAGTCAGATCGCCACTTTTGGCACCATGGCGGCCCGCGCGGTCATTCGTGATGTGGGACGCGCCCTGGACCTGCCTTATGGCCTGTGCGATGGCATTGCCAAGCTGGTCCCCAACAAGCCCGGCATGACGGTCACGCTGCAGTATCCGCCCGACCCCAAGCCCGAAGGCGACAAAAACAACTATGTGCTCGAAATGGAGCCAGCCCTGGCCGAGCGCATGGCCCGCGAGGAAGAGGTGCGCATCCTTATCGAGCTGGCGCAGAAACTCGAAGGGCTCACCCGCAATGTGGGCATGCACGCCGGCGGCGTTCTCATTGCACCGGGCAAGCTCACCGACTTTTGTCCGCTCTACGCCCAGCCGGGCAGCGACGCAGCGGTGAGCCAGTTTGACAAGGATGATGTCGATTCAATCGGGCTGGTTAAATTTGATTTTCTGGGCTTGGCCACGCTCACTATCCTTGAGATGGCCAGGCAGCTTATCGTCGAACGTCACCCGGCCCAAAAAGACTTTGCCTACGAAAGCATACCGCTCGACGATGTTCCCACCTATGAGCTATTTAGCCGTGGGCAGACCGAGGCGGTGTTCCAGTTTGAAAGCTCTGGCATGCAGCGCATGCTGCGCGATGCCAAACCCACCCGTCTGGAGGACCTGATCGCGCTCAACGCCCTGTACCGGCCCGGCCCGATGGAACTCATCCCCAGCTTTGTGGCACGCAAGCACGGTCGCGAGGCGGTCCAGTACCCGCATCCACTGGTCGAGTCGGTGCTCGCTGAAACCTACGGCATCATGGTCTACCAAGAACAGGTGATGCAAACGGCCCAGTTGCTCGGCGGCTATAGCTTGGGTGGCGCTGACCTGCTGCGACGGGCGATGGGCAAAAAGAAGCCGGAGGAGATGGCCGAGCACCGGGTGATCTTTCGCAAGGGAGCGGCCGACCAGGGTATTGCGGATCATCAGGCCGATGAGATCTTCACCCTGATGGAGGCCTTTGCCGGCTATGGCTTTAACAAGTCGCATGCGGCGGCTTATTCTTTGCTGGCTTATCACACCGCCTGGCTGAAGGTGCATTACCCGGCCGAGTTTTTTTGCGCCAACATGACGGTGGAGATGGACGACACCGACAAGCTCAAGGTGCTCTACGCCGATGCAATCCGCATGGGTTTGACCTTTGAGGCGCCGGATATCAACCGGGGTCAATATCGCTTCGAGCCGATCGGTGACCGCCAGATTCGTTATGGTCTTGGGGCGATCAAGGGCACTGGCGAGCAGGCTATTGCTACCATCGTGGCGACCAGGCAGACCGGTGGTGCCTTTACCTCGCTGTATGACTTCTGTGCGCGGATCGATCGCACCCGGCTCAACAAGCGCACCGTCGAGGCCCTGATCAAGGCCGGCGCCTTTGATGCCCTGCATCGCAATCGCGCCAGCCTGCTGGCCTCGGTCGATCAGGCCTTTGAATTTGCGCATGCGGCCCAGGCCAATGCCAACCAAGGCGGGCTTTTTGACGCCGATCCACAGCAGTCGCAGTCGCAAGAGCCACCGCTGGTCGAGGCCCTGCCCTGGGGTGTGCGCGAGCGCCTGGGGCATGAGAAATCGGCCCTGGGCTTTTTCTTGTCAGGTCATCTCTTCGATGAGGCCGAGCTTGAGGTGCGCCAATTTGTCAAGCGGCGCATCGCCGAACTGACCGAAGGCCGCGAGTCGCAAGTGATCGCGGCCATCGTCGCCGATGTCCGGCAGTTCAGCGGTCAGGGGGGCAAGCGCTTTGGGATCAGGCTCGACGACAAGTCGGCCATGATCGAGGCCACGGTCGATGAGGCGTTCTACAACGCCAATCGCAAGCTCCTGGAGGAAGACCAGCTGATCATCGTCCAGGGGACGATCCAGCCCGATCGTTTTGCGGGCGGGCTTCGCTTGAAGATCGGTCAGCTCTGGGACCTGGAGCAGGCGCGGTGCCGCTTCGGAAAGTATCTGCGTATGGCCATCAACGGCACTGCACCGGATATCGGCCGACTGTTGCGTGAGTTTCCGGCTCGCCGCGAGCAGACCGGGCAGGGCGAGCGAGTCATCGGTTTGCCCTTGCGTCTGAGCGTTTTTCGGGACGGCGCAACCGCTGACCTTCAGCTGGGCGAGAACGCCCGTATTTACCCCAGTGATGCGGCCCTGGCCACTGCACTGGCTCAGGCTGACAAGGGGCTGGCTCAGATCGTTTACGACTGACGCGGCTCTACGCTAGAGCGTGACCTTGATTTCAAGGCCTTCGCGCAGCAGCACATCGGGGATCTTGCCGTCGACATCCTTGGGTACGGTGCCCATCTTTTCGATGCCTCGCAGGACGGCTTCATCAAAAAGGCGATTGCCACTGCTGGTGATGACCTTGGTGTCGCGAATCTTCCCGCTGGGATCGGTCTTGACCATGACCACGGCGGTGGGTTGTTCCGAGCCTGGGTTGGTGTATTTCGTGTTTTCCCGGATCTGCCGCACGATCAGGCCCGCATAGCTTGAAGAAGGGGCCGCCGAGCGCGCCGCCGATCCCTTGGAGTCAGCTGATCCTGTGCCAGCAGTGGCTGATGGCGCTGCGGCGGTGCTTTGCTGCTGTTGCTGCTGGCGCCGTAATTCGTCACGCCGCATCTGGGCGCGCATGTCGGCGTCGCGCCGCTCTTCGTCTCGGCGTGCCTTCTCAGCCTTCTGCTTGTCCAATTTTTGGCGTTCGGCCAAATCGCGTTCCGCCTTTTCTTTTTCGGCCTTGCGGATTTTTTCCTTCTCGAGTTTTGCCTTTTCCGCCTTGTCCCGTTCCTGCTTGTCCTTCTTGGCTTGCTCTTGCTCAAGCTTTTTGCGTGCCTCTTCCTTGCGGCGTTTTTCCAGGGCGATCTCGGCTTCGCGTTGCTGAGCCAGTTCACGCGCCGAAGGCACTGGTGGCGAGGGTGTGGGCGTGGGTACCTCGGCCTTCTTTGGCGGCATGGGCTCAGGCGTCGGTGGGGGCGCGGGTGTTGGCTCGGGCTGTGCTGCTGGCGCAGGCGCAGCCTCCACAGCGGTGGGTGCCCAGACCTCTGCGCTGAAGGCCACCATCGGATCGGTGCGCGACCATTTCACGCCCCAGGCCAGAGCGATGGCCAACAGGCCATGGGCCAGCAGCGACAGGGCCATGGGTAAAGCGCGGCCGCTGGGCGCGGGTGGCTGCAGGTTCAGGTCGGGGGCATTGACCTTCATCGCCGGTGGCTTTGAATCAGGAGCCGGTCTGCACCGAAAGGGCGATACGCGCCACACCCGCCTTGTTCAAGGCATCCATCACCTTGACCACGGTCTCATAGCGGATAGATTTGTCGGCGCTGATCACCACCGGAGTCGGCGTCTGTGCACCTTCGTCGGCAGGTTGCATCTCTCGCACCGCTTGGCCTACATCGGAGAGTGTGCTGGCCTTGGGTGGGGCGTCGCCGCTTCTGATTTCGATGCGTTCGCTTTTGTCGATCAGCACCTGAATCGGCTTGGCTGGCTGTGCGGCGGCCTTGCCCACTCGGGGCAGGGCGATCATGCTGGGCGTGATCAGAGGCGCAGTGACCATAAAGATGATCAGCAGCACCAGCATCACATCAATGAAGGGCACCATGTTGATTTCATTGATGGTGCGGCGTCCTCGGCCACGCAATTGCACGCCGGGCATGGCTCAGTGCCCCGACGCCGATTGGGCGCCCAGATTGCGTTGCAGGATGTTGGAGAACTCCTCGATGAAGGTCTCGAGTTGGTTGGCAACGCGGTCGATGTCGTGCGCAAATTGGTTGTAGAAGATCACGGCGGGAATGGCTGCAAACAGGCCAATGGCCGTCGCCACCAGCGCCTCTGCAATGCCCGGCGCGACCGTTGCCAGTGTGACCTGCTCCAGACTGGCCAGACCGGTAAAGGCGTGCATGATGCCCCAGACCGTGCCGAACAGACCGACATAGGGCGAGACGGAACCGACAGTGCCCAGAAACGGCAGGTTGGACTCGACGGCGTCGAGCTCTCTCTGGTAGCTCGCTCGCATGGCACGGCGTGCGCCATCGAGCAGGGCCGCCTGGTCGCTGACCCGCCTTTCCCTGAGCTTTTGAAACTCGCGCATGCCACTGGCAAAAATTCGCTCCATCGGTCCGGTGCCCTTGGCATTGCGCAGCGCCGTCGCGTACAGGTCGTTCAGGCTCGAGTCGGACCAGAAGGAGCGGTTGAAGTCCTCATTCATGCGTTTGACCTGCTTGAGGCGGATGAGCTTGCTGAAGATGGCGCTCCAGCTCGCCAGCGACATGCCGATGAGGATCAGCACCACGGCCTTGACGACCCAACTGGCGTTGAGCAGCAGCGGAATGATGGAGAGGTCTTGGTTCATGTCGGGCTCGAGAGTTTTCGCAAAACATGGGGAGGAATCCGGCCGGGCTTGAGGGTCACCGCATCGACCCAGCCGATACGTATTGTCGCTTCAGCCAGCAAGCTTCGGCATGGTTCAAGCCGCGCTTGCTGGGCGATGATCAGGCTGCTGCGCCCGGCTTTGATCAGCCCTGCACTGACTCGCATCAGATCATCGAGCCGCGCCGGTTTGAGGTAGCGCACATCGGTCTGACTGACGACAAACAGACCGCCGGTGGCCTGTCTCAGCGCTTGCTGTTCGACCCCGAGGTGTCGCAGCCATTCAGTGCGCGCCCGTTCAAAAAATTTCAGGTAGTTGGCGTAGAAGACGATGCCACCTGCATCGGTGTCTTCCCAGTACACCCGCACGGGCCAGTCGAAGGCTGGTCCCGGCGCCTCAGCCAAGCGCGGCCTCCAGGCGGTCTATGGCCTCTTGGAGTTCGGCCATGCTGCTGGCCGTGGAGAATCGCAGGTAGCGGTGCGCATCGGTCTGCCCGAAATCACGACCTGGCGTGACCACCACCCGGGCACGCTGCATCAGCTCGAACGCCAGATCCCAGCTACCGCCGGTACCGTCGGGCCGAGCCGCAGCTACGCCCAGCTTGTCCATAACGGCGCTGGCATCAGCGTAGGCATAGAAGGCACCGTCGGGCTTGACAGGCACCTTCAGCCCCAGGCGCTCGAGTTGGGGCAAGAAATAGTCTCGCCGCTGCTTGAACTGCTCGCGCCGCCTTTCGAATTCGGCCAGGCTCTCGGGCTCGAAGCAGGCCAGGGCTGCGTGCTGGGCAACGGTGCTGGCACAGATGAAGAGGTTTTGGGCCAGCCTTTCGATCACCGGCACCAGAGGCGCGGGCACGACCAGCCAACCCAATCGCCAGCCGGTCATGCTGAAATACTTGGAGAAACTGTTGATGCTGATCACGTTCTCACCCAGGTCCCCCGGCAGAGCGAGGGCGCTTTGGCCGTAGTGTTCGTCGTGGCTCAGACCCAGGTAGATCTCGTCAATCAGGTTGATACCTCCGCGCTGGTGCACGAAGCTCAGCAACTGCTGCATTTCCTTGGGGTCGATCGAGGTACCCGTGGGGTTTGAAGGAGAGGCCAGCAAAATGCCCCGTGTGGCCGGGCCCCAAGCCTGGCTGACGCTTTGCAGCGACAGCGAAAAGCGCTCGACCGGCGTGGTGGGCAGCAGCACCGCTCGCCCCTGCACGCTGCTGACGAAGTGCCGGTTGCACGGGTAGCTGGGGTCGGGCATCAGGATCTCGTCGCCCGCTTCGACCAGGGCCAGACAGGCCAGTTGCAACGCGGCCGAAGCCCCCGATGTCACCACGATGCGTGAAGGAGGCACCTCAAGACCAAACCGGCTCCGGTACCACTGGCTGATGCGTTCGCGCAGCGGGGTCAGCCCAAGCGCAGGGGTGTACTGCGTCAGACCATCGCGCAGGGCTCTCTCAGCGGCCTGCCGAACTAGCGGCGCGGCGGTGAAATCAGGCTCGCCAATGTTGAGGTAAATCATGGGCGGGGAGCCGGCGGCCGAGCGAGTCTCTAGTTCGCGAGCGGCCTTGGCCACCTCCATCACATAAAACGGATCAATCTGCCGAGCCCGTTCGGTGATGCGAAGCGCATTCATGGGCGTTGACGGGTCTCAGAGGCGCGAAGTTGCGGGCCAAGCTTGTTGAGGACACCGTTGACCCACTTGTACCCATCGGTGCCGCCAAAGCTTTTGGCCAGCTCGATGCACTCGTTGATCACCACGCGCCAAGGCACATCGGGGCAATGCATGAGTTCGTAGACGCCGATCCAGAGCACGCCATGTTCAATCGGTGAGACCTCGGCCAGCTTTCGATCGAGATGCGGCCCGATCGCGGTATCGAG
>JBILUT010000046.1:0-8391 GCA_044370875.1 Polaromonas sp.
TCTGGATGCGCTGGCGAATCGCGCGGGCATCGGCCGACCGGTACGCGGCGTGAGCGTCTTGTCCGTCAAATTGCATCGTGCCGCGCGTGGGCTGGTACAGCCCCACCAGCAGGCGGGCCACGGTGCTCTTGCCGCAGCCCGATTCACCCACCAGCGCCAGAGTCTGGCCGCGGGTAATCTGAAAGCTCACGCCGTCCACCGCCTGCAGCCGTTGTCGAGGCTTGCCCTCGAGCACCCGGTTGAGCCAGGGCGCCGACACATCGAAGCTCATGGCCAGATCGTGGGCCACCACCAGGGGCGATTGTTCGCTCATGCACTCACCTTCTCGTGGAGCCAGCAGGCTGCCTGTGTGGCGCCAGCAGGCATCAGTTCGGGGCGATCGCTGCGGCAGCGATCGCTGGCCTGTGTGCAGCGCGGGTTGAAGGCGCAGCCGCTGGGAATGGCGTTGAGCCGGGGCATGGCGCCCTCGATCTGATTGAGGTTGGAGCGGTCGCTGGCCATGTCGGGGATACAGGCCATCAGTCCGCGCGTGTAGGGGTGGGCCGGCTGCTCGATGACTTGCCGCACCGGGCCGATCTCGGCAATGCGGCCGGCGTACATAACGGCCACCCGGTCGCAGGTTTCGGCAATCACGCCCATGTCATGGGTGATCAGCATCACGGCCGCGCCGCGGTCCTTGCACACCCGTTTGAGCAGGCTGATGATCTGGGCCTGGATGGACACATCCAGCGCGGTGGTGGGCTCGTCGGCCACGATCAATTGCGGCTCGGCCGCCAGGGCCAGCGCGATCACCACCCGTTGCCGCATGCCACCCGAAAACTGATGCGGGTAGTGGTCGATGCGCTGCTCGGCCGCCGGGATGCCGGTGTCTTGCAGCAGCGAGATGGCCCGCTGCCGCGCCTCGGCCCTGCTCACTGGCAGGTGCGATTCGATGGTCTCGGTCAGCTGCCGGCCGACGGTGTAGAGCGGGTTGAGCGAGGTCAGGGGATCCTGAAAGATGGCGCCAATCTTGCGCCCGCGGATATGACGCATTTCGTCGGCGCTGAGGTGATCAATCCGCTGGCCCTCCAGCAGAATTTGGCCGCTGGCCACGCGCCCGGGTGGCTCGAGCAGGCCGATGATGGAAGCACCGGTGAGTGATTTGCCCGCGCCCGATTCGCCCACCACGCCCAAGATCTCGCCCGGTGCAATGTCAAAAGAAATATCGTCCAAGGCTCTGAGCGTGCCGCGGCGGCTGGGAAACTCCACCACCAGATTTTTGACTTGCAGCAGACTCATCGCAGCCTCGGGTTCAGGGCGTCACGCAACCAGTCTCCCAACAGGTTGACCGACAGGGCAATGAGCACCAGCATCAGGCCGGGGAAGATGGTGATCCACCACTCCCCGGAAAAAAGATAGTCGTTGCCAACGCGAATCAGGGTGCCCAGCGAGGGCGAGGTGGGCGGTACGCCCACACCCAGAAAGGACAAGGTGGCCTCGGTGATGATGGCCGTGGCCACCTGGATGGTGGCCAGCACCAGCACCGGCCCGAGCACATTGGGCAGCACGTGCCGGCCCATGATGCGCATCGGTGCCACACCGGTCACCCGTGCCGCCTGCACATATTCTTTGTTGCGTTCGACCAGCGTGGAGCCGCGCACGGTACGCGCATATTGCACCCAGCCGGTCAGTGAGATGGACAGGATCAGCACGCCGAAGGCCAGCGATTCGTGGGCATTGGGGAACAGGGCTCGCCCCACCCCGGCAATCAGCAGGGCCACCAGAATGGCCGGAAATGACAGCATCACATCGCACAGGCGCATCAGGAAGGCGTCGAGCCAGCCGCCACGAAAGCCGGCCAGCAAGCCCAGGGTCACGCCCACCAGCACTGACAAGATGACCGAGGCCAGCCCCACGACCAGCGAAATGCGCGATCCGTAAATCAGGGCCGAGAGAATATCCCGCCCTTGGTCGTCGGTACCCAGTAGAAACTTGGTGCTGCCGCCTTCGATCCAGGCTGGTGGCAGCCGGGCATCGCTGAGGTCCAGCGTGGCCAGATCAAAGGGATTGTGCGGTGCCACCCACTCGGCAAAGACCGCGCTGATGACGCAGATCAGGGCGATGCAGGCGGCAACCATGGCCGTGGGCGACGTCTTGAAGCTGTAGCCGACATCGCTGTCGAGCCAGCGGCGTATCAGGGCGGTCATGGGCAAGCTCTTGGGGCCGCAGTCGGCCAGGATAAAGCGGTCATATTGAGATTCAGTGTCCCTGGGCTTTGCCCACGCGCAGGCGCGGATCGACCACAAAATACAGCAGATCGACGATCAGGTTGATGACCACGAAGATCAGCGCGATCAGGCAGAGGTAGGCGGCCATGACCGGGATATCGGCAAAGGTCACGGCCTGAATGAAAAGCAGCCCCATGCCCGGCCATTGGAAAACGGTCTCGGTGATGATGGCGAAGGCGATCAGACCGCCCAGCTGCAATCCAGTGATGGTCATGACCGGCACCAGCGTGTTCTTCAGGGCGTGCCCGAAATGGATGGCCCGGTTGGACAGGCCGCGTGCCCGCGCGAACTTGATGTAGTCGGTGCGTAGCACCTCCAGCATCTCGGCACGTACCAGTCGCATGATCAGGGTCAGCTGAAAGATTGCCAGCGTAACGGCCGGCAGAACCAGGTGTTGCCAGCCTTTGGCTGTCAGCAGCCCCGTGCTCCAGGCGCCCATCTTGACCACGTCGCCGCGGCCAAAGCTCGGCAGCCAGCCCAACATCACCGCAAAGATCAGGATCAGCAAGATGCCAATCAGAAAGGTGGGTAGTGACACGCCCAGCAGCGAGATGGTCATGAACAGCTGGCTGGTAAAGGTGCCGCGCCGCAGGGCCGCGTAGACACCCATCGGAATGCCGATGGCCAGGGCTAGCAGGGCCGCTGCCAGGGCCAGCTCCAGGGTGGCTGGAAAGCGTTCAACGATAAGTGTTGATACCTTGGTGCCTTGTCGCAGGCTCAGTCCGAACTCACCGTGAAGCGCGTTCCAGAGGAAGTGTGCGTACTGCACGAAGAAGGGCTGGTCCAGGCCCAGGTCGGCTCGCATCTGCCGGATCTGTTCCGGCGTGGCATCCTGCCCGAGCAGGAAGACCACTGGATCGCCTACATACTGAAACAGTAAAAAGGCGATGAAGGCCACGGAGGCCATGACCACCAGGGCCTGCAAGAGGCGTCGAACGATGAAGGCGAACATGAAGGGCCGCGAAGGCGCGGATGCTTAGAAAAATACAAAACCCGGCGCCCTGGTTTGGGCGCCGGGATTGTAGGCAGAAGAAATTAGTTAACCTGGATCAGGCGCCAGTCCAGTCGGTTGTCGGCGCGGTGCACGACATCGACGTTCTTTTTCATGGCCCAGGGAATGATCTGGTTGTGCAGCGGAATGTGCGAGACGGTGTCATTGGACAGCTGCAGGCCCTCGGTCAGCAGGCGGTTGCGCACCGGCAGATCGGTCTCGACCTTGATCCGGTCGACCACATAGTCCATGCGGGCGTTGCTGTAGCGGCCGACGTTGTAGTTGCCATCGCCGCCGGTACCCACGCTACGCGTGAGTGACTGCAGGCTGTAGAGCGCATCGAAGGTGGGCACGCCCCAGCCCAGCATGTAGATGCTGGCCTCGTAACGCTGGATCATTGGGAAGTAGGTCACCAGTGGCAGGGTCCGCAGCTTGGCCCGCACGCCCACCCGCGCCCACATGGCGGTGATGGCCTGGCAGATTTCTTCGTCGTTGATGTAGCGGTTGTTCGGGCAGGCAAAGTCCACCTCAAACCCGTTGGGGTAGCCTGCTTCGGCCAGCAGTTTTTTGGCTGCTTCTTGGTCAAAGGGCAGACGCTGATGCACCTTTTCCGTCCAGCCTGCCACCTGTGGCGCCACCAGCGTGCCGGTGGGTTGGCTCAGGCCGCGCATGGTGACCCGGTTGAGGTTGGCGCTGTCGATAGCCTGGTAGAGCGCCTTGCGCACACGCAGGTCTTTCAGCGGATTCTTACCCTTGATGTTCGAGCCAGGCAGCTCTTCGCGGAACTGGTCCATGCCCAGGAAGATGGTGCGGTTTTCTACGCCATCGAGCACCTTGAGGTTGGCGTTGGCGCGCAGGCGTGGCAGGTCTTGTGGGCTCGGGTCGAGCACGAAGTCGACCTCACCCGACAAAAGGGCGGCGATCCGGGTGGCCTCCGCGCGCACCGGGGTGTAGACGATCTCGGTCACGTTGGTGGGGTTGTTGCCCCAGTAATTCGGGTTTCTCACCAGCACCATGCGCTGGTCAGGCTGCCACTCTTTGACCATAAAAGGGCCGGTGCCCATGGCGTTGCGATGGGAAAAGGTTTCGTCCTTGGTGCGGATGTCCTTGGGCTCGACCGAGCGGTTCTTTTCGGCCCAGGCTTTGCTCATGATGCGCAACTCGGTGAGCTGGTTGATCAGCACCGGGTTGGGGTCCTTCATCATGATGTCGATCGTGTTGTTGTCCACCTTGACCACGCGGTCGATACCTTGTGTGTAGACCTGATAGTTGGAGGTGCGGGCCATCGCCCGGGTCAGCGAAAACACCACATCGTCAGCGGTCAGCGTTGATCCATCGCTGAATTTGACGCCCTGGCGCAGGTTAAAGCGCACCTGTCTGGGCGAGATTTCGCGCCAGCTGGTGGCCAGCTGCGGCTCGGGTTTGAAGGTTCTGCTGTTGTAGTAGACCAGTGCGTCGTAAATGGACGCATGCACCCCGTTGCCCAAGGCATTGTTTTGCGAGTGGATGTCCAGTGTGGGGATGTCGCTGGCGCTGGTCCATTTGAAGGTCTTGGCGTGCAGGCCAGCAGCGCCCAGGGCGAGGGCGGCACAAAGGGTGAGCAGTCGCAGTTTCATGGTTGTGTCCGAAAGTGTCTCAGGGACCGGCAGTATGCACCGCGTTCGGGCGCGGTCTCATCCGGGACTCCCCTGATTTCCGGTCTTTGCTTCGGGTTTTTTGAGGCCTGCTGGTGGCCCGCTTAGCTGCGCGGGGCGATCTGCCCCAGGTCCAGCACCGAATCGACCACCGTCTTGCTGTCGTCGGCGATCAGCAGGATATCCCCTTCAACCTGAACGTAGCTGTGGCCGCGAGGGATGGGCCCCAGCAGTTGCAGCAAGGGGGCCGGCAGGGGATTGGGACTTAGGTTTGTCGGCAGGGCCTGACCGATCTTCCAGCTGCGCTCGGTCACCGCCGATTCGCACCGTCCCGCTTTGACGACCAGCCCTTGGGGGCAGGGGGCATTGCCCCGGTTGGCGGTGAAGTAGTCCTGGATGGCCTTGCGCTTGTCCGCGGCGAAGAACTTGCCCATCTCGGGCGGCTTGTCACCGGCTGGCGGCGGCACCACCGCCACCACCGGCGCGGTTTGCACCACGGCCGGTGTCCCCGGGGCCACCACCGGGGCGGGCCGGGGCGCCAGATCGCCGGCGCGCATCGTCTCGTTGGCCGGCGTAGCGGGCCGGGCTGGAGCGCCAAACAGTTGGGCCAGCTGTTCGGGCTTGCCTTTGAGGCGGTTCTCCAGCGCCCCCTCAATCTGGGCAGTCAGCTGCATGGAATCGGCATGGCCCAGCCAATTGCTGCGGTTGGCGTAGAGGATGCGTAGCTGGTCTTCCGAACAGCCGGGCCCATTTCGGCGCAGCCACTCGCTGGCCTTGCTGGCTCGCTCTTTCAGGTCATGGGTGCCCAGAGCCAGGGCTCTGAACTCGGTAATCAGGCAGTTAGGCGGCGGTTCGGCCGGCCGCGCCGCTTGCGGCCGGGCTGCCGGGCGGGCCGGCGGAGGGGTCTGAGCGTGTGCACCGGTGGCACAGAGCACCAGCCAGGTCAGCACGGGCAGCAAGAGAGAGTGACGGGGCATGGAGGTGGGCCTGGGATTGGGTTCAACCCGGCCGCAGCAAGGCAGGGCGTTTTTCAGTTTATCGACAGCAGCGCCCGGGGCTTGAGGGCCCGACCCTCAGGCGCATTCGGTCGGGTCAGACGCTGTCGACCCGGATGCCCTGGCTGGCCACCACTTTTTGCCAGTCGCCAAAGTCCTGCGCCAGAAAGGTGGCCAGCGTCGAGGGCCCCAGGCTGGCGGGCTCAAGGGCATCGGTCTTGAATCGCGCCTGCACGTCGGGCAGGGCCAGCAGGCGCGGCAGCGCTTCGTTGATGCGCTCGACAATAGCTGGCGGCGTGCCGCGTGGCGCCACCAGACCAAAGTAGTTGCTCACATCGAAGCCGGCCAGGCCCATTTCAGCCATGCTGGGCACATCGGGCAGCACGGGTGTGCGCTTGGAGGTGGTCACGGCCAGCGCCTTGATCCGTCCGTCCCGTATGAAGGGCGCCAGAGCCGGAATGGTGCCGGTGATCACATCAAGCTGGCCGGCCACCAGGTCCAGGGTGGCCGGTGCGATGCCGCGGTAGGGGATGTGGGTGATGAACACGCCGGTGCGCGCCTTCAGGCTTTCGAGCACCAGGTGGTTGATGCCACCCGCGCCGGCCGAGCCGTAGTTCAGCCGCCCGGGTCGGCTACGGGCGTACTCCACCAGCTCGCGCAGGTTGGAGGTGGGCAGGTCCTTGTTGCAGGCCCACAGCAGCGGGCCTTGGGCCACCATACTGATTGGGGCGAAGCCGCGAACCGGGTCGTAACCGGCTTGCGGCAGTACCGCAGCCACGGTGGTGAAGGGGGCCGCAATCAGCAGCAGCGTGTGACCATCGGGGGCGCTTTGGGCCACATATTGCGTGCCGATGGCACCCGACGCACCGGCCCGGTTCTCCACCACGAAGCTGGCGCCCAGCAGTTCGCCGAGCTTTTGTGCAAGCAGCCGCCCCATGGCGTCGGTGCCTGCCCCTGGGGCAAACGGAACGACGATGCGCACCGGCCGCTGCGGCCATGCGCTTTGGGCCAGGGTGGGCAGGGCGATGCTGGCACAGCTGGCCAAGGCGAGACGTCGGGTGATGCGTGTGTTCATGGGACGATTCACAGGGATTGGGTTGAAGGCAGGCGTTCCGGGATCATGCCTGATTTTTCTGACAATTTGATGAAGGGTTGGGGTCGGATTTCGGAGCAGCGCGCCGCTATTTGGTGAGCAAGCGCATGGCCTCTTCAAGTCCACGCAGGGTGAGCGGGAACATGCGCTGGTTCATCAGCTGCTGCATGATCGAGATGCTTTGCCGGTAGGCCCAGACCCCTTGAGGCTCCGGGTTGATCCAGGCAAAGCGGGGAAAGGCCTGGGTCAGGCGCGAAATCCATTGGGCGCCGGCCTCTTCGTTGTTGTATTCAACGCTGCCGCCTGGCTGCAAGATCTCATAGGGGCTCATGGTGGCATCGCCCACGAAGATCAGTTTGTAGTCCTTGTTGTACTTGCGGATCACATCCCAGGTTGGGAATTTCTCGGCAAAGCGACGTCGGTTGTTCTTCCACATGAAGTCGTAGACGCAGTTGTGGAAGTAGTAGAACTCCAGATGCTTGAACTCGGTGCGGGCGGCCGAAAAAAGCTCTTCGACCCGCCCGATGTGCTCATCCATGGTGCCGCCCACGTCCATGAGCAGCAGCACTTTGACGTTGTTGTGTCGCTCGGGCACCATCTTGATGTCCAGGAAGCCGGCATTGGCCGCCGTTGACCGTATGGTGTCGTCTAAATCGAGTTCATCCGGACTGCCCTCGCGCGCAAAGCGCCGAAGCCGGCGCAGGGCCACCTTGATGTTGCGTGTGCCCAGTTCTTGCGAATCGTCGTAGTCTTTGTAGGCCCGCTGGTCCCACACCTTGACCGCGCCGCGACCACGGCCCTTGTCCTGACCGATGCGTATGCCCTGCGGGTTGTAGCCGTAGGCTCCGAAGGGAGAGGTGCCGCCCGTACCGATCCACTTGCTGCCGCCCTCGTGGCGCTCTTTTTGTTCTTCGAAGCGCTTCTTGAGCGTCTCCATCAGTTCGTCCCAGCCCATCTTCTCGATGCGGGCCTTCTCCTCGGGGCTGAGCTCGAGCTCCAGATTCTTACGCAGCCATTCCAGCGGCACCTCTTGGCTGAAGTCGGCCACGGTCTCAATGCCCTTGAAGTAAGCCCCGAAAGCGCGGTCAAACTTGTCGTAGTGCTTCTCGTCCTTGACCATGATGGCCCGGCTGAGGAAGTAGAAGTCGTCGATCTTCCAAGCCCCATCGCCCTTCATCTGTGGGTCTGAGGCGGGACCGACCACCCCGGCGCGCAGCGCCTGGAGCAGGCTGAGCAGTTCATGCGTCGACACTGGAAGCTTGGCCGCGCGCAGCGTGTAGAAAAAGTCGATCAGCATGTCCGCGTCCTCCGGTCGCCTTTCTCAAGCCGTTCGAGCAGCCGTCTCTGAACCTCGGGCCATTCGTCCCGAGTCAGGCTGTACATCACGGTATCACGGATCGTGCCATCGCGG
>JBILUT010000047.1:0-8321 GCA_044370875.1 Polaromonas sp.
TCAGCCGTTTGCTGCACGCTCCTCATAACGGGCGGTGGCGCTGGTCCACACACGGGCTGAAGACGAGTCCATCACTTCATCCAGGCGGTCGCGGATCATCTCCGGGGTCAGCGCGGGGTCAGAAAAACCATCGTTGTAGGTCAGGGCGATTCGGCAGACCTTGCCCCCGGAAATAGCCAAAGTCTCCCCGTTGATCGCACAACTCTCGTGGCCCAAGTACAAGGGCCCGGGGGCCACCAGTTCAGGCTTCATCATTTTGTCGAGCCGCTCGCGCAAAGCCTGGTCCAACGCGGAAGCATGAAGCATGCGGGTAGCGCCTTGCGGCGCCAGCGCATTGACGCGAATGCCATGCTCAATGGCTTCCAACGCAAGACTGCGGGTGAAGGCAAAAACGCCGCCTTTGGCCGGGCCATATTCGGTCAAGCCTGGCAGGCCAAAAATACCGCCGCTGATCGTGTTGACGATGCGTCCATAACGCCTTTTGACCATGTGCGGCCAGGCAGCCTTGCAGACCAGGAAGCTGCCCATCACATGCACCGCCAAATGACGTTCGAGCCCATGAAGCGTGACTTCATCGAAGGGTTTCATATTGAGCACGCCGGCGTTATTGACGACCGTATCAATCTGCCCGAAGGCCTGTATCGCTGTCTCAATGAGTCCCTGCGCGCCCTGTTGCGTGGCAATGGAGACGTGATGGGCAACCGCACTGCCTCCGGACTGCTGAATCTGGGCGACAACTTCATCGGCAGGCTCATGAGCTACCGGCCCCTGGCCATCGAGGCTGGTGCCGATATCGTTGACAACCACCGCCGCTCCCCGCGCTGCAAAAGCCAGCGCATATTCGCGCCCCAGACCGCGGCCAGCACCGGTCACCACCACCACCCGTCCGTCGTAGCTTAGTTTGTCCATCTCGCCTCCTCAAAGAGCGTGGAACGCAGCTGACAAGTCATGTCCATCGACATGCCGCAGCCCGCCATGCACCACCGTGACCGAAATGAAGCCATCAACGATGGCACCGGCATCGGTGTCGTCCTGTTCGCTCAGAGTGTCGCGCCATTGACGATGTAAAGACCGATCGTCGTCGTAATTGAGCTCAATGCGCAAGAGCGCTGAATCGGCGGTTTCAGCGACCGGACGGGCCTCGTCAAGAAGTACGATTTCAACCAAGCTGCGCGGTGCCAGACGGGTCTGCCGTATGCCCTTGATCTGCTGCATCGGCAGGTCCGGAACATTGATGTTGACTGCCGCACCCGCCCCCATGGCTCCCACCAACCGGGTTAGATGGCGCTGACAAAACTCGCTGGCCGTGTCGTAGCCAAAGCGCGCCCGTTTTTCGGTGCTCAAAGCGATCGCCGGCACGCCTTGGGAGGCTGCAGTGACCGCCGCGCCTAAAGTTCCCGAGTGCAGCACCAGCGGCCCCAGGTTGAGTCCTGAATTGGGCCCGGTGACCACCACATCGGGACGCGGCCCGAAGCGGCCCTGCAAGGCCGCCAACACAATAAAAGCCGGTGGGCTGTCCACGGCGTAGGCGGGTAATCCCTCTGCCCCGACGAGGTTCATCCGCTCAACGCGAATGCGATGCCCCTCGGCCACACTGCCGATGGACGCTCCGCATCCACTGTGTCCCACCATCGGGGCGGCGACGCGCACATCGTGGCCAGCTTGAGCCAAGGCGCCGGCGAGGACCGGAAGAGCCGGCGCCTCAATGCCATCGTCGTTGGTGATCAGTATTCTCAAAGCAAGGCCTTCAGGTTGATTCAAGCGGATGGATTGCAATGAAGCTGCTCAGTGGTCGCACCTGCGCTGGGAAGCGCTCGAGCTTGAGCGGCAAATACCAAGCGCGCTCAAAGGCCGTGATCTCGGCCGATGCGTGCACGATAGAACGCTCCACCTTGAGCAACACGTCGGTATCCGTGATCTCACTGAGCAAGCGCGTTAAACGGCTCATCAGCGCCTGGGTCTGTTCGCGCAGCGCTCCAATAGCAGCGCCGGGCTGTACCAGCAGAGCCTGCGCCGATTCACACAAGCTGATCAATTCATCGGCAAGCTTGCGATCCGGGCTCGCAAGCAGTCGACTGCATTGTGCCGTCAGGCCAGCGTAGAAGGTCAGCTCGTAGCGGGCCCTGGCGTAGAGGTGATCGACGCGCTCCCGGCAAAAAGACAGGTAGCGCACAGTCATCTTGAGTTCCTGGATCGCCAGTGGATCATCGGCCGGGATGGCGGGCGCGACCACATCGCCCAAGGTCTTGACGATGCCGCGCAGAGCATTGGTAGTAACGTCTGACATCAGAGGATCTCCACGAGCATTTCATGCAGCCGCGCGCTGGCCATGGCCGCCTCGGCCTTGAGGGCCACCATCAGCGCATCTTGATGGTTCTTGCCCAGCCGCACCACTCGGTAGCAACTGCCCAGCGTGGACACCAGAGCCTGGTAGCAGTTGAGCACTCCGTACCAGCGCAGCCGGGCCGGATCGATGGTCAGACCCGACAAGGTCTGGTAGCGATCTTCAAACTCGTCCTGGCTCAAAAGGCCGCAGATGTAGTAGCCCTGGCCATCGTCACGGGGGTCGCCGAACATCGCCTGGGTGATCCAAGCCAGGTCGCGGTGGCGGTCACCCAGATGGCCGCGCTCCCAGTCCAGCCAAGTAGTGATGGTGGCGCTGGCTTCGTCGAAAAGAAAATTGCCGCTGCGATAGTCGCCATGGATCACGCTGACCTGATCCATCACGGGCATGTTACGCGCGAGCCAGTTAACGGCCACATCCATCAGGGGAAAGTCTTCGCCGCGGTCTTCCTCCCAGACGCGCCGGGCGCGGTTGAGTTGAAGCTGGGCCGCCTCGGTGGTTCCGATCGACGGCGCTTGCATGGTGGTAAACCCAGCCTTGGCTACTGGAAAGGCATGAATTTTGGCCAGATGCTCCACGAACTGCGGCCCGAGTTTGGTGCGCAGCTCCGGCCCGAAGCGTATGCCCAGGCCACTGACCGCGCCCGAGGCCGTTGTACTGGGCTTGGTGACGCCCTCGGCAAAGGCGTAGATGAGCGCGGGCTCGGGGAACCAACGTGCATGCTCGTCAACGAAGAACACCTCGGGAACCGGAATGATGCCTCGAAAAGCACGCAGCAACTCGGCTTCGCGCAGCCGGCTGGTGGCGTTGTGCGACTCCGCCGGGTCCATGCGCACTACCATGCGGTCATGGCGGGGCCGGCCATCCTGTTGCCATTCGATCTCAAAGAGCACCTGCAACTTCGACGCGCCGCCGGCGAGCCAACGCGGGTGAGAAATGCGAAAGGGTGCGTTGAGATTGGCGACAAAGAAGGCTTCAATCCACTCTTCCATTTCCGATAGCCTGGGCACGTGGTAGTCCCGGGTTTGTTGAGCGCGGCGCTCGAGCTTGCGCACCAGCAGCTCATCGGTTTCACGCTCCGTCGGGTATTTGCGCTGCATCTGCGCAATGAAGGCGCGCGTTGGCGCGTCCAGGGTTGCGTAATCGGTCGCAGCCATCGGGGACCTCCTATTTCTTGCTCGCCGGCGCAGGCCCGCCGCTGCGGTAGCGGCCCAGCGCCGACATGCGCTCGGCCAAATAGTCCAGTCCAAAGCAGTCCGCGCTCTCGCCGTAGCCCACTCGACCGTTGACCTCGTAGCGAAACAGGGTCTGAAACACCGCCTGGCATGGGTTGATGGCGTACTGGGGATGTCCGGCTACTGCCGTGCCCCGCATCTCGTGCACCTTGCCCCTCACGTCGACGGCGCGAATGTGGTTACTCACCGCAATCATGTCAATGCGGGTGGCCGTCAACTCGGCGCTGACCAGCCCGTAGGTCTGGCCTTCATCAACCACGTAGCCAAAGCGCAGCTTGTCATAGTGCACCTGCCCATTGCGCAGGTCTAAATGAAAAACCGTGTGCAGCCCGTAGTCCGGCCCGAAGGCGGCCGCCGTCCAGCCCATGGCTCGAACTCCCTCTTCCTTGCGCGGCCCCCAGCTATGGTCAGCTCCGTCGTAGCTGTCGATGGCATAGCGCTTGCCGCGCAGCACCAGTTCGCCCTTGACATGCCCCAGCACATCGTAGTGACCATTGAGCCACTGGTCGCCCAGGCCGGAAAAGGTGGAATCACCCAGCAGCGGATTTTGATTGGGATCGTGGCAGTCAAAGGGCTCGCCGACAGCCGTAAAGTCAAACTCAAAACTGCAATTGCCGCCATTGTGCTGATACGAATAATGCAGCTCATAAGGCGGCCGCACCGCTTCAACGCTCAGGCCATTTCGCAAGGTGAACTTACGAAAGGACGGCGGGCAAGGCAGATGCATGTGCGGATCATGAAAGTCCATCTCGTAGGGAAAGCGGGAAAACCCCTTCTGAATAGTGACATCGGAAATAACCGCCCCCACATTGGGCCGAGCCAGCACGTAGACGTTGCCGAACAACTGCTCCTCGGGAATGGAAAATCTGATGTACCGGGTTTCTGCCCAGTCGTAATCCTTGGGATCGCGCGGATGAAATTCCGCATCCTCTTCCTTGACCATAGACATCTCCGCTGGAAAAAAAATTGAACGGCTTTAGGCTTCGTCAAGGCCTGGCAGATCGGGTTTTCCATTAAGCCGGGCTCGGACTCAGGGCAACACCTTACCCCCGCAAACCCGGTTCCGTCAACATAAATGTTGACGAGACGCGGCGCGCATCGCATCATTGGGTTATCACCGAAGTCCCGCGACGACCGACCAAGCCGTTTACGGGCATCAGACAGTGCAGGAGGATGGGAGATGGACAAACAGAGACTGCAGGGTCGAGTAGCCGTGGTCACAGGCAGCGGCCGCGGCATCGGCCGAAGCGAGGCGATGGTTCTGGCCCGCGAGGGTGCCAAGGTGGTCGTTAGCGATTTCGGCAAAGACGCAGAGGGCCGCAGCCTGGCTGAACTGGTAACCAAAGAAATCCAGGCGGCCGGCGGGCAAGCGTTGGCGGTGACGGAAAACCTGATGACTGCAGACGGCGCACAGGCCACCGTACAAGCGGCGCGGGAAACCTTTGGCGGCTTGGACATCATCGTCAATAACGCGGGGCTGCGGGGTGGTAACCCCGTGCACAAGCTCACTGAAGAGCAATGGGACACTGTTCTTGACAGCCACCTCAAGGCCTCATTTCTGATGATCAAATACGGCGTGCCCTTGTTGCGTGAACGCGGCGGCGGAGTGATCATCAACACAGGCTCGGAAGCAGGGCTGGGCATGGTCTTCAATTCAGCCTATGCCTCCGCTAAAGAGGGCCTGGCCGGGCTGACCCGTTGCGTGGCACGTGAGCAGGCTCGATTTAACATCCGCTGCAATCTGATTCGCCCTCGGGCCACGGCGGGCAATACTGGCGGCGGTGACTGGTTCGCCAAGAATCTGGCGGGGATCTGGCGGCCTTTTGTGCAGTCTCTGGGCCGCTACTGGATAGGGGAACGCGGGCATGCGGGCTGGGATCGCCCGGCTCCGCCGGACTCGATTGCGGCCTTCGTCACCTGGCTTTGCACACCGGCAGCGCAGCACATTAATGGGCAAGACTTCTTTGTTGGCGGTGACGAGGTGGCCTTGCTTACGCCCCCACAGTTTGTTTCGACCCTGTTTCACGAAGGCGGCTGGACCGTCGACATGCTCGACCGCATGGCCCCCAACATGACCGCGGGGCTTGTCGATCCATTCCGTGTGCCCAACCCATTTGACAACGATGACTGAAAACTCCGCTGGCGCAAGCCGCTTGGGACAAGCTGGCTTAGCGCGTGTAAGGACCCAAACTGTTTCGAGATTGCCTTTCCCTCAACCCCTGTTCAAATAGGAGACGCTATCGTGCCCAAACTTACATCCCTTGCTCTGCGCAAATGTGTCGTTCTGGCCTGCGCCGCGGCTATGCCGCTGGCCTCCTGGGCGTCCGAAGTCAAGGTCGGACTACTCGGTAACTTGACGGGCCGGGCCGCCGCCTCGTTTGGCGTACCGTTCAAGAACGGCTTTGAAATGGCCATGGCCGACATCGTTCGATCCGGTGTGCTCACTCCTACCAAGACGACGATGGTGATGGAGACGCTTGATACCAACTCCGAGGTCACCAAGGCTGTCACTGGCTTCAACCAGTTCGCCCAGCGCCGACTGCCGATTGTCGTGAGCGATTCGCAAAGTCCGATCGGGCAGGCCGTGGCTCCGTTGGCCAACGACGCGAAGGTCGCTTTTCTCAGCGGAGCGGGCAGTCAACTTGAAAACAAGGGGGGGTACGCCTTCCGCCTAGCTGACCTAAAGACGTCCACGAGCGCGGTGGGCAAGCACTTGCTGGCCAAAGGGGCCAAGCGCATCGGCGCCATCGTGGCCACCGACAACCCCTCGTTCCCCACTCTGGCTGCCGCCACGCTAGACGGCCTGGGGGTGAGCTACGTATCTACCCAGAACGTCACCACAAAAGACTCCAACTTCTCGGCGGTCATCACCAATCTGAAGAACGCCAACATAGACGCACTGGTCCTGTCGGTTCTGCCCGAGCAAGCCGGGAATATCATCCAGCAAATGGGGGCGGCGGGCATGCAAAATGTGATCTTGGCCGGCACGCTAGCAACCAGCCCTCAGACTTTCACCATCGCTGGTAAAGCAGCCACAAGCATGGTCTTTCCGCAGGCTTGGGCGCCGGGCGGCAGCCGTTCGGCGGCCTTCGAGACAGCCTATCGGCAAAAGTTCAATAGCGTACCGACAGCCTACAGCGGCGTTGGTTACCACGTAGCCTGGCTGATTGCCGCGGCGGCCATTGAAGTCGAAAAAGCAGGTAAGCCCATCACCGGTGAGAACCTGCGCTCAGCCATGCCAGCTGCATCTACGGGTGAATTGATCAAGAAGCATGGCATCATGGAACTGGCGCTGACTGCCAACGGCGATGCCATCTCGCCTGGCACCATCTCGCGCTTTGCAGACAACGGCGACATCGTCGGCGTGGGCAACTAAGGACTCACTGCGCGAGGGGACCTGCCATGGAGTTTTGGGCTCAGCAAACGCTCAACGGCCTGGTGCTGGGGAGCGTGTATGGCTTGTATGGTCTGGGCTTCGGGCTGGTCTTGGCCAATCTGAAAGTCTTTCATGTCGCCCATGCGGGTGTCTTCACCTGGGGCGCCGTCTTTGCGTGGTTGCTCACTGCGCGCGCCGGTGCCCCCTTGTGGATGGCACTGCCCTTGGCGGCCATACTGGCCGGCTTGGTCAATGTGTTGGCCTACTTCATCGTGGTCCGTCACCTGCTAAAGCGCAAGAACACGCAGCTGGCCGCCTTCATCTCGAGTTTAGGCGCACTGATGGTTCTCGACGAGCTGGCTTCCAAGGTTCTGCGAGGGATGGTCGAGCGCATTCCACGGGAAGCCTACCCAGTTCAAACGCTGCGCCTGGGGCCCCTGCAGTTCAATACGCTGGACCTAACCATCGTCGTACTAACGGCATCGCTGATGCTGTTGCTGGCTTGGCTGGTCCATCGTACGGAGTGGGGACGCGAGGCACGCGCGGTAGCTTTCAATCGCGATGTGGCAGCCTTACTGGGCACCAACGTCGATCGGGTCAGTGTGGGCGTCTTCTTCCTCTCAGGAGCGCTAGGCGGCGTTGCCGCAGTCCTGGTTGCCATGGCCTTCAATGTCATCAGCTCGAACCTGGGCGACACCTACCTCGTCATTGCCATTGCTGCCATGGTGGTGGGCGGGTTCGGCAGCGTGATGGGCGTGGCACTGGGGGGGTTGATCATCGGTTTGGCCTCGACCTATGCCGTGGCGTACATAGAAACGTCGTACCGTGATCTTGTGGTTTTCTTGTTCCTGCTGATGTTCCTGGTCGTTCGGCCCAGCGGTTTGCTCAAGACCTCAAACGACCTAGAGCGGGTTTGAACGCATGGGCTGGAGACGATGGAAATAAGCGCTCAATTTCTCGAGATATTTGGCGTCTACGCATTTGCTGCGCGTAGCGCTCTGGTGCTCAGTCTGGTGGCGATGGCCATTTATGTCGTCCTAAATGCTGGTATCTTTGCCTTGCCGCACACCGGGTTGCTAGCAGTAGGGGCTTACACCGGGACCATCTTGTCGCTCGATGCCCATCTTCCCTTTGCAGTGGCTGTATCGGGCGGGGCGATGGCGGGCATGCTTTTTGGCCTGTTGCTGGCGGCGCTCCTGGGCCGGCTCAACGGGATTTACCTGGCTATTGCCACCTTGGCCTTCAGCGAAGCCATAGGCGCTGCAGTGCTCAACATTCCGCTTACCGGGGCGGCACAGGGACGGGTTGGCATACCGCGGTCATCGACAGATTTTGCGATCGTCGGCTCGGTGATCCTGGCCTTGGC
>JBILUT010000048.1:0-8199 GCA_044370875.1 Polaromonas sp.
GACACTGTTCACGCTTCGCTGCCTTTGGGCGGCATACCGGCTCTGCGCCGCAAGTCGCTGTCGCTGACTCGTTTGTTCATCGGACTGGTGCAGACGCGCCTGCAAGGCCATGGCTTTGAAATTGTCAGCCCGCTCGAGGACGATTGGCGCGGTTCGCAGGTCAGCCTCAGCGTCGAAGAAGGGGCTTATGCGATCGTGCAGGCGCTCATTGATGCGGGTGTCGTCGGAGACTTTCGTGCGGGTGACGGCCAGGCTCAAGCCGACCTCCTGCGATTTGGCTTTTGTCCACTTTACTTATCGCACGAGGAAGTGTGGCAAGCGGCTGACCGACTGCAGGCGATCATGGCCAGCAGCCAATGGCGCGAGGCTCGCTACGCACAACGCCACGCTGTGACCTGATTGACCGTTGCCATGACACATTGTCCTTTCCAAACGGCGTCCACGACCGACTCGTTGGTACCCTCATCCGGCACATCGGCGGCCTTGGCTCATCCCGATCGGGCCGAACTCGATTTTGCTGACCGCATGAGCTACGGCGACTATCTGCAGCTCGATGCCATCTTGAATGCCCAGCAGCCGCTGTCGCCCGACCCGAACGAAATGCTGTTCATTGTTCAGCACCAGACCAGCGAGCTATGGATGAAGCTCATGCTGCATGAGTTGCGCGGCGCCATGTGCGACCTGGCCGCCGATACCTTGCCTGCGGCTTTCAAAAAGCTGGCCCGGATCAGCAGGATCATGGAGCAACTGGTACATGCCTGGGATGTGCTGGCCACCATGACTCCGCCCGAATACAGCGCGATCAGGCCTTACCTGGCCCAGTCCAGTGGTTTTCAGAGCTGGCAGTACCGGTGCATTGAGTTTTCGATGGGCAACAAAAACCCGGTCATGCTCAAGCCCCATGTGCATCGTCCCGATCTGCACAGCCAGGTAGAGGCTGCTTACACCGCCCCGTCGCTGTATGACGAATGCCTGCGCCTGCTGGCGCGTCGAGGTTGGGCTCTGCCTGCCGAGGTCATCGAGCGCGACTGGAGGCAGCCGTATCTGGCCCACCCTGAAGTCGAGAAGGCCTGGCTGGGCGTGTACCGCGCATCGCAGGACCATTGGGATCTCTATCAGTTGGGTGAAGAACTGACCGATCTTGAAGACGCCTTTCGACTCTGGCGCTTTCGCCACTTGACCACGGTGGAGCGTGTGATCGGCTTTAAGCGCGGTACCGGCGGCACCGGCGGCGTGAGCTATTTGCGCAAGATGCTCGATACCGTCATGTTTCCAGAGATCTGGTCATTGCGCACGCATCTCTGATCGCCACGCAGGCCGACCGCTGCGGGATCGGCCCGGGCGCTTTTTAGAGCCTTTGGGCTTAAGATCGAGCTGACCATTTATGTCATTCTCGAGGCCCGTTCCATGAAGGCAGAGCTGAACGAACGCATCACCCGTATCGGTCCCGGCGCCGTCTGCGGTCAGTTGATGCGTCACTATTGGCAGCCGGTCGCGTTGGTTGATGAATTCGACCCGGCTTTGGATGCTTCGATGGCTCAGCGACCGCTCAAGGCGGTGCGTCTGTTGGGCCAGGATCTGGTGTTGTTCAAGAATGAGCAGGGCCAATTTGGCTTGCTGGATCGACCCTGCCCTCACCGGGGGGCCGATCTGGCCTTTGCCCGCCATGAGGGCGATGGACTGCGTTGTCCGTTTCATGGCTGGAAGTTTGACGTGAGCGGCCAGTGTCTGGAGACCCCCGCCGAACCGCCGGGCAGCCGGCTGTGCAGCCGCATCCGGCAACGCAGTTATCCGGTGGTCGAGCGCAGTGGCGTCCTCATGGCTTGGCTGGGGCCTGAGGGCAGCACTGCACCGCCCCTGCCAGCGATGGACTGCTTTGCTGCACCCTCGAGCCACACCTTTGCATTCAAGGGCTTGTGGAACTGCAACTGGCTACAAGCCTTTGAGGTGGGCATTGACCCGGCTCATACCTCTTACCTGCACCGTTTTTTTGAAGATGAGTCGCTCGACGCCAGCTACGGGCGGCAGTTTCGCGGTGCCAGTGCGGGCGAGGTCGAGGGCGAACGCTGGCCGATGACGCGCATCATGCGCGAGTTTGACCAGCCGCAGATCAGCGTCCAGCCCATGCCCTATGGCATGCAACTGACTACGCTGCGGCCCATGAATGCACAACGGACCCATGTACGGGTCACCCATTCGATCTTTCCACATACCTTTGTGATTCCGTTGTCGGAGACCATGACCATCACCCAGATGCATGTGCCGGTGGATGACACGCATACGTACTGGTACGCCATATTCACCAGCTTTGCCCAGCCGGTGGAAAAGCGTGCCATGCGAGAGCAGCGCTTGCGTGCGGTCCACCTTCCCGATTACTTGCCCCGCTCGGGCCGGCACAACCAGTGGGGCTTTGACGCTCAGGAACAGCGCACCCGCACCTTTCTGGGCATGGGCGAGGACGACATCAACGTACACGATCAATGGGCCTGCGAGAGCATGGGGCCGATTCAGGATCGCACCCGTGAGCATCTGGGCAGCACCGATGTGGCCATCGCCGCCAACCGGCGACAGCTGTTTGAGGCTCTTGATGCGGTGCAAGCGGGCCAGTTACCTCCGGGCATGGCCAGGGCCGAGGTGGCCGGCGATCGCATCGGCCCCGACACCGTCGATGGCATCGCACCGGCGCAGGATTGGCAGGCCTGGTGGCAGGAGCAGGTGAGGGACCGCCGCGACAGCGCGCCCTGGGCCGCCGCCCTCACAGCTCGAGCCGCATGAGGTCGTTGATCCGTCAGATTCAGACCCTCGGGCTGCAGCAGGTCCGTTTTGTCTGGTGCGACCTGCACGGGCAAACACGCGCCAAAGCGCTGACAGCTGATGCTGCGGTAGCGGCGCTGCGCGAAGGGGTTGGCATGGTCGGTACGCTGGCCCTCAAGGACACCTCGGACCGCACTGCTTTTTCGGTGTTTGAACCCGAATTCGCGGCCCGTCATCCAGGCCTGGCCGGTGCCAGCAATCTGCTGCTCAAGCCGGTCGAAAGCAGCTTCAAGGTTTTGCCGTGGGCGCCGGGGACCGGATGGATACAGTGCGAAGCCTTTTTGAGCGACGGCACACCGCTGGGCCTGGACACCCGTCGTCAGTTGCGCAGCGCGATTGAAAAACTCGCAGCTCGCGGCTTGGGCATGGCTTGCGGGCTGGAGGTCGAGTTTCATATCTACCGCCTGGCCCATGCGGACGGCCGTGATGCCCTCGACCCGGCTGCGGCCGAATGGCCCGGCCCTGCGCCTGCGGTGCACATGCTGCATCCGGGATACCACCTGCTGTCTGAGGCCAGCCTGGATCAGGCGGATGAAGCGCTGGGCATTGTGCAGCGTACTGCGCAGGGCTTGGAGCTGCCCCTGACCTCGCTCGAGATCGAAATCGGACCCAGCCAGTTTGAGGCGGTCTTCGATGTGCGCGACGCGCTGACGGCCGCCGACCAGATGGTGCTGTTCAGGAGCGCGGTTCGTCAGGCCCTGCGACGGGCCGGGTATCACGCCACCTTCATGTGTCGACCGCCTTTCCCGATGATCATGTCCAGTGGCTGGCATTTGCATCAGTCGCTGATTGACCTGCGGACCGGGCGCAATGCATTCGTGCGACCAGAGCCCCTGGCTGACGTTGCGCCCGGGGATGCGCGAGAGTTGCTCTCCGACCTCGGGGCGCACTATCTGGCCGGACTGCTTGAGCATGCCGCCGCCATGACCTCCTTGTGCACATCAACGGTCAATGGCTTCGGGCGGTTTAGCGCGCATGCGATGGCGCCGCAGAGCGTGGTCTGGGGCCGCGACAACCGTGGAGCCATGCTCCGGGTGATCGGTGGGCCAGGCGACCTGGCCACCCGCATTGAGAACCGACTGGGTGAGCCCGCGGCCAACCCCTATCTTTATCTGGCCTCGCAGATCCATGCGGGTCTGGATGGGATCGCTCGGCAACTGCAGCCCCCGCCCGCCACAGCGTCCCCCTACGACCCGGGGCAGGGATCTGGCCCAGACTCGCGCCGGCGGATTCCGGCCCATCTTCTCGATGCCCTGCGTGCCTTATCTAGCGATGCTGCTTTGACGGAGGGCTTTGGCCCCGATTTCGTCGAAACCTATCAAGTGATCAAGCGCCTGGAGCAAGAGCGCTTTGATGCCGCCGTCGACAAACTTGAGTTCGCGCGGCGCGAATATTTCGGGCGGCTCTAAGGCCCTCAACTGTCTCAGGCAGCCCCGTTCGGTACTGACTCGACAGTTACAAGGCATATGGATATCAAATGGCTTGAGGATCTTGTGGCGCTTGGACGCGCTGGCAGCTTGGCTGTGGCCGCACGGCAGCGACACATCACCCAACCCGCCTTTGGTCGTCGGATTCAGGCTCTGGAGGCCTGGGCCGGGCATGCCCTGGTCGACCGTCGCCGCAAGCCGGTGGCTCTGACGCCGGCGGGTCAGCGTCTGCTGCATCAGGCCGAAGAGATCTTGCAGGGCCTGCAAGGGGCCCGTGATGAATTGCAGCAATTGGCGCAACCCGACCAGGGTCTGCGCTTGGCAACGGGGCGCACCCTGGCCAGAACCTGGGTGGCTGACTGGTTGGTGCGCATGAACGCCCAAGTGCAGCCGGCTTGGACCCAAATTCGTACAGGCAGCCTGGCTGAAACCTTGGGCTGGCTCGAAGGCGGGCAGGCTGACTTGTTGGTGGCCTACCACCACCCCTCCTTAGCCCAGAGACCGCAGGGCAAGGGCTTGCTGCAGAAAGTGCTGGCGCAGGACAAACTGGTACCCGTCACTCGGAGACGGCTTGAGGTGCGCAAGTCGGCCCGGTCGGCGGTGCGCCCACCGGTTCCTTGGCTCACTTATGCCCCGTCCCTGGCGCTAGCGGGCTTGGTCGATGACCATTTGAGGCGCTGCCCGAGTCCTACCGCGCTGAAAAAAGTGCTCGAATGCGATTCGGCCGACGCCTTGCTTGAGTATGCGATCAAGGGCATGGGGGTGTGCTGGCTTCCCTGGTCGCTGGCTGCTGGCCCTTGTCGGCAGGGTTTGCTGGAGATCTGTTGGGATCGCAGCATGGTTATTCCCTTCGAAGTCCGTCTGGTGCGGCGACGTAGCCGCTTGCCGACTGTGGCTGAAAAAATCTGGCTGGCCACCCCGGCCGCATGATGCCCAATCAGCACTTTTGGCAACTTAAATGGCAAGATAAGTCGGCCGCTGCGATTGACAATTTGACCTCTTCGTTCAATTAAGGATGCACCATGACTCTTTTTGCGCGACCGTTGATAGCCATATTCAGTGTCTGGGCCGCCAGCATCGGCCTACCCGCCCTGGCGCAGACGGACAATTACCCGTCGCGCCCCATCACCGTCGTGGTGGGCTATCCCCCGGGTGGTAGCACCGACCTGACGGGCCGGGTGGTGGCTGCGGCGCTGGCCAAGAGTCTCAATGCCACCGTGGTGGTCGAGAACATTGGCGGGGCGGGTGGTGCGATTGGCGCACAAAAGGTTTTGGCTGCCCCTGCGGACGGCTACACCTTGCTGGTGGGTGCCAATAACGAGGTGGCGATCAACCGGTTGGTCTCGCCCTCTATCAAGTACCAGTGGCAAGATTTCACGCCTATTGGCCTGATTGCGTCGCAGCCCATGGTGCTGGTCGCGTCGACCCGCATGGGCGTCAAAAATACCGACGAGTTCATCCGTTTGGTCAAAACCCGCCCCGGCCAATTTAGTTACGGCAGCTCCGGGGTGGGCACAGCTTTGCATCTGGCCGGTGAAATGGTCAAGGAGCAGGCGGGGATCTTCATGACCCACATTCCCTACCGGGGCGTGGCACCGTTGGCCAACGATTTGCTGGGTAACTCGCTTGAGTTTGGCGTCTTTGTGCTTTCCAGCGGCCTGCCACACATTCGCAGTGGCAAGGTGGTGGCCCTGGGCACCACCGAGAAGGCGCGCTCCAAGGTTACGCCCGATATCCCGGCGCTGTCTGAGCACCCCGTTCTCAAGAACACCGACATCAGCACCTGGTTCGTCCTGATGGCGCCCGGCAAGCTGCCTGAAGCGGTGCAAGCCAGGCTGAAGAAAGCTCTGGCCGAGGCTTTGCAAAACCCGGAGCTGCGCGGCAAGCTCGAGGCTTCTGGCTCGACGGTGGCAGCATCGCAGCCCGATATGCTCAAGTTCCTCAGGGACGAAACGGTCAAGTACCAGCGCATTGTCGATTTCGCCAAGATCCGCGAATGAGTCCCTTGCATTTCGAGCTGAGTCCGCCCGATCTGGGCCCCTGGCGCAGCGGCAACACCGGGGTAGAGGGCGTGTGGCACTTTGAGTCCGGGCAGCCGGGGCGGCATGTGTTGATCAGCGCCCTGATTCACGGCAACGAACTCTGCGGTGCCTGGGCCATTAAGGAACTGCTCGAGTCCGGTCTGAGACCGCAGGCAGGGCAATTGACCTTGATGCTGGCCAATCTGAGCGCTTTCGATCGCTTTGACCTTCAGCATCACGACGCGTCGCGCTTCGTGGACGAGGACATGAACCGACAGTGGTCGGCCGATCGCATGGCACAGCCGCACACCCTTGAGCGACGCCGGGCGGCTGAACTGGCGCCTTGGGTGGCTCGGTCCGATTGGCTGCTGGACCTGCACTCCATGCACGAGCCTGGCCCGCCCCTGTTGCTGACCGGCTTGCAGCCGCGCAATCGGGAACTGGCTCTTCAACTAGGAGCAGCAGCACACATCGTGGCGGACGCCGGCCACCAGGACGGTGTGCGGATGCGAGATTTTGGTCGGTTTGGGCTGCCCGATGCGCAGGCGGGTGATGCCCGCTCGCTCCTGATCGAATGTGGTTTCCATGGCGATCCGCGCAGTCTGCGGGTGGCCCGGGATATGTGCCTGCGGTTCTTGCGGGCCGCGGGCGTGGTCGACGTCGCTGCGCTGGAGCGGGCGTTGCCGGGCTGGGAGCAGGGGGGTGCTGTCGATCCCTGGGTGCTTGAGGTCACAGGTGCCGTGGTCGCGCGCAGCGAGCGCTTTTCCTTTTCGAAGCCCTGGCCGGGGTTGAGCTGCATCGAATCGGCCGGCACGGTGATCGGCGACAACGACGGAGAACCGGTTCGCACACCCTACGACCAGTGTGTGCTGGTCATGCCTTCAGTGCGTCAGGCGCGCGCCGGGGTGACGGTGGTGCGTTTTGCGCGGCAGCTCAAGCCACCCCGTGGCCCTTGATGAACGTCTCCAGGTGCTTGATGTGGTCGCCTTGCTGGTGAATGATGTCCTTGACCGTATCGCCAATCGAGATCATGCCAACGACCTTGCCTTGCGTGAGCACAGGCAGATGCCTGAAGTTGCGTGAAGACATGATTTCCATGCAGTGCTGCATGGTGTCGGTGATCGCCACGGTGACGGGGTTGCGTGTCATGATGTCGCTTAGCGGGGTTTGACGCGGATCGAGCCCTGGCAGGAGCACCTTGATGGCACAGTCGCCCTGCGACACCATGCCCATCAGGGCACCGTCATCAATCACCATCACCGAGCGAATGCGATTAGCACGCATCAACTCCAGCGCCTGCGTCACTGAATCGGAAGACCGCAGCGAAAACAGCTGTCCGGACTTCTTCTGCAGGCAAGATTTCACCGTGGTCATCACATCACCTCATGAAAGATTAGTTTTGGGTGCTGTCGCGAGCTGCCACCATGGGGTTCGACCCTTTCGAGCCGCTGAGCGGCCCCCCGGAAATTTCCGGGAAACCGGGTATTGACAGGAGCTTGCGACCTTTGAAGGATTATCTCCAAATGGGCCCGGTGGTGGCTTCAGAGGCCGGAAGAGGGCGTCTCAGAGCGTGGGAGCATATTGCCCGGTCCGCCGGATTTTTGCCCTGTTTTCAGAGAGGCGGCGGGTCAGCCTCTCTCTGCATTCACTGTGCGATAGCCGATTGACTTAGTGGGGCATTGAACGGCAGCGACAAGGAGCGCCTGACCTGCAAATCCCGATGGACCTGATCCGCTCGGGGTCAAGGTCGAAGACCGCGCATCACAGTCCTGTAAAGTCGCGTGAGAGACCGCATGCACACCGATAACTTGTCCACTTGGCAACACGACCACGTTTTTGACGCGGGCAACCAGGCCGCCGAACGCAGCACGCGGGCGGTGATGTGGATCACCGCCATTACGATGGTTGTCGAGGTTGCGGCGGGTTTGTGGTTCAAC
>JBILUT010000049.1:0-8197 GCA_044370875.1 Polaromonas sp.
CAAGAGCGAGCGCTGTTGCGGCGAGTCGGGCACGCTTGGTGTAAGCCGTCCGGATATTTCCACGCAGGTGCGTTTTCGCAAGGAAGAGGAACTGCGCAAGGGTGAGGCGGCGCTGCGCAAGAGCGGTGCCGCGCCGACGCAGGGGCCGGTCAAGATTCTCACCAGCTGCCCCAGCTGTCTGCAGGGCCTGTCGCGGTTCGGCGACGACCTGAACAACGGTTTGCTGGAGGCCGACTACATCGTGGTGGAGATGGCCCAGCAAATTCTCGGTCCCGACTGGATGCCCGCCTATGTCGAGGCTGCCAACCGCGGTGGTATCGAGCGCGTGCTGGTTTGAAGTTCCCTCAACGCTCAAGCAGTCACTCTCGGACGGGACTTTGAACATGGCTGGTCTTCAAGCAGACACCCCGTGGCCGCGCTCCCTGACCTTGCACGGCCGCTCACGCGTCTTAGAAATCGGGTTTTCTGACGGAGCCTCCTTCCGCATCCCCTTCGAGCTGCTGCGCATCTATTCGCCTTCGGCCGAGGTCCAGGGCCACGGACCGGGTCAGGAGGTGCTGCAGACCGGCAAGCGAGGCGTTGAAATCTTCGATATCGAGCCGGTGGGCAACTATGCGGTCAAGCCGCGTTTTTCCGACGGACACGACAGTGGCCTGTTTACCTGGGCTTATCTGTACATGTTGGGCAGGGACCAGGACCAGCTTTGGGCCGACTACGAGCGTCGATTGCAGCGAGCGGGCCTCGATCGAGATGCCCCGATGGCGACAGCCGGCGGCGGGCATTGCGCCAGCCACTGACCCCGGCTCTGCTGGGTACGCGCAGCACTGCTGCCTAAAATGAAGAACCCTAGAAAGCCCCGTTATGAGTACCACCCACTTTGGTTTTGAGACCGTCGACGAGCACGACAAAGCCCGTCGTGTGCGCGGTGTTTTCGACTCGGTGGCTTCCCGCTACGACCTGATGAATGACCTCATGTCTGCCGGTCTGCACCGGGCCTGGAAAGCCTACACGGTGATGGTGGCTGACGTTCGGCCGGGCATGTCGGTGCTCGACATTGCTGGCGGTACCGGGGACCTTGCGCTGGCTTTCGCGTCTCAGGTCGGGCCCAGGGGCAGAGTGGTTCACACCGATATCAATGTGGCCATGCTCGAGCAGGGCCGCAGCCGTTTGATTGATGCGGGGGTGGTTCTGCCTACGCTGGCCTGCGATGCTGAAGCCCTCCCGTTTGGCGATGAGCAGTTTGACCGGGTGACGGTGGCGTTTGGTTTGCGCAACATGACCCATAAAGACCGCGCCCTGGCCGAAATGAGTCGGGTGCTCAAGCCTGGCGGCAAGCTGCTGGTGCTGGAGTTCTCTACCGTGGCCCGGCCGTTGCGCAAGCTCTACGACTGGTACTCCTTCGAGGTATTGCCGCGGCTCGGCCGGTGGGTGGCCCGGGATGAGGCGAGCTACCGCTATCTGGCCGAGTCCATTCGCATGCACCCTGATCAGCAAGCTCTAAAGACCCTGATGCAACAAGGCGGTTTCGGCCATGTGGACTATCACAACCTTACTGGCGGTGTGGTTGCCTTGCATGTTGGAATCAAGTGTTGAAACAATCAGCGTGCGGCGACCAGATTCGGGAGCCACACAATTCGGTCCCCGTTTTTTAAGAGGAAGCTCACCATGAAAGTCTGTTCTGCCCTGCTAGCGGTCGTCCTGACTGCGACCACGGCCTTTGTGTCCGTAGATGCGCATGCCAAGCGTCTGGGCGGAGGCCAGTCTGTGGGCAAGCAGTCGTCCAATGTCACCAAGCGCGAGGCCGCACCCGCTCAGCCCACGCCCGCGCAGGCCTCCCCCGCCAGTCCGGCGCAACAGCCAGCGGCCGCTCCCGCTGCTGCCGCTGCACAAAAGAAACCTTGGGGTGCCATGCTCGGTGGATTGGCTGCCGGCCTGGGCCTGGCCTGGTTGGCCCACAGCCTCGGCTTTGGTGAGGGCCTGGCCCAGTTCCTCATGTTCATGCTGCTGGCCTTGGCCGTGATGGTGGTGGTCGGTCTGGTGTTGCGCAAACTGCGCAGCGGTCGCCAGAGCCCTTCGGCTTCGCCGTTTGCGATGCAGGGTGCCGGGGCACCCTCGGTACCTCAATACAGCCCCAGCCATGTCGGTAACGACGCTTCTGCCCGGCCCTGGGAGCGGCAAAACGCCAACTTTGATGCCTCGGCGCCCGCTGCGACGGGCTCCATGATCGGTTCGGCGCTGGCTGGTTCCCAGTCGTCCTGGGGTGTTCCGGCTGACTTCGATGTCGCTGGGTTCTTGGGCGCCGCAAAAGCCAATTTTGTGTCTTTGCAGGGCGCTTGGGATCGGTCGGACATTGCCGCCTTGCGCGCCATGATGACCGACGAGATGCTGTCGCAGATTCAGGCTCAGTTGGCTGAACGTGAAAGCCACACCGGCGGCGCCGTCAATCTCACCGAGGTTCTCTCGCTCGATGCCAAGTTGCTGGGCATCGAGGAGCTTGAGGATGTGTACATGGCCAGCGTCGAGTTCTCCGGCATGATCCGTGAGGACCAGTCGGCTGGCCCCAGCCCCTTCCGCGAGGTCTGGAACATGACCAAGCCGCGTCACCGCGCTGGCGGCTGGTTGGTGGCTGGCGTACAGGCCTTGCAATAAGGCCGCGGACTCGGGCCAGCCAGCGCAGCCCCGAGCCCTCGGGGCGCTGGTCGCGCCCTTTGGTGGTTCCGAGAGCCGCCCCGTCGCTCGCCAGAAGGCGAGGACTCGGGCGGCTTTTCTTTTATCCGTCAAAATCGGGGCATGAACGCTCCGCCGCCTTTCGTGTTTCTCCAATCCTTGATGCAGTCCGGCCTGAGCCGGATCGAACCGCCGCAGTGGCTGGTCGATGAATTGCGCTTGCGTCTGGTGCTGCTGATCAACCATGTGCTGATGCAGGAGCCTGAGGCCCAGGCTCGCTTGGCCCGACGGCGTTCTGGGGTGATTCATTGGCGCTGGGGCACTTTCAGGCTGCACTGGCGTATCACCCCGGCAGGTTTGCTGGAGGTCTGTGGCGAGGATCAGACGCCCGATCTGGTGATCTCGCTCGATGGTCAGAGCCCTGGCCAGGTGGCCCGTCAGGTTCTTGAAGGCCAGCGCCCGCCGGTGCAGATCGAGGGCGATGTGCAGTTGGCCGCCGAGGTGGCCTGGCTGGCCGAAAACCTGCGCTGGGATGTCGAAGAAGATCTGGCCCGCCTGCTTGGCGACGTGCCGGCCCACGCGCTGGTCGAAAACGCCCGGCGCCTTTTGCAGGCCCTGCGGGCCTTTGTGCTTCGATCACCGCCGTCCAAAGGCGCCGATGCCCAGGGCCTTGGGGCTGGCGCATGAGTCGGCTGCTGCGCGGTCTGTTCATTGCCTGGACCATCCTGCGATACGGTCTTGACGAGCTGCTGCTCTCCAGTTTTGAAAGCCCGGGCCTGCGTCGCCTGACGCGACTGGTCTCTATCGGCCGTAATTTGCGGGCCCCGCGCGGTGAACGTTTGCGTCTGGCCCTGGAGAGTCTGGGGCCGATCTTTGTGAAGTTCGGTCAGGTGCTGTCGACCCGACGCGATCTGCTGCCAGCGGATGTGGCCGATCAGCTGGCGCGTTTGCAGGACCGGGTGCCTCCCTTTGACTCCGATCGGGCGGTACAGATCATTGAGAGTTCTCTGGGGCGACCTATTTCCGAGCTGTTTGCGCGCTTCGAACACCAGCCGGTGGCCAGCGCCTCGATTGCCCAAGTGCACTTTGCCACGCTGCAGGGTGGGCGCGAAGTCGCGGTCAAGGTGCTGCGGCCTGGCATGCTGTCGGTGATCGAAAAGGACCTCGCCCTGATGCACATGATGGCTGCGTGGCTTGAGCGGCTGTCGGCCGATGGTCGGCGACTCAAGCCCCGCGAGGTGGTGGCTGAATTTGACACCTATCTGCACGACGAGCTTGATCTCTTGCGTGAGGCCTCCAACGCCGCCCAGCTGCGGCGCAACATGCAGGGCATGAACCTGGTCCTGATCCCCGAGATGGTCTGGGATTTTTGCACCACCGATGTGCTGGTGATGGAGCGCATGAAGGGGGTGCCGATCAATCAGGTGCAGCGATTGCGCGACGCGGGTGTCGACATCAAGAAGTTGGCGCGAGATGGCGTGACCATCTTTTTCACCCAGGTTTTTCGGGACGGTTTTTTTCATGCCGACATGCACCCGGGCAATATCCAGGTCAGTCTGGAGCCCGCGACCTTTGGGCGCTATATCTCTCTTGATTTCGGCATCGTGGGGACGCTGACCGAGGTTGACAAGGAATACCTGGCGCAAAACTTCACCGCCTTCTTTCGGCGCGATTACAAGCGGGTGGCCGAGCTGCATCTGGAGTCGGGCTGGGTGCCGGCGGGCACCCGGGTAGACGCGCTGGAGGCGGCCATTCGATCGGTGTGCGAACCCTACTTCGACAGACCCCTGAAGGAGATATCGCTGGGCCTGGTGCTGATGAGACTGTTCCAGACTTCTCGCAGATTCCACGTAGAGATTCAGCCCCAACTGGTGCTGCTGCAAAAGACCTTGCTGAATATCGAGGGGCTGGGGCGTGACCTTGATCCGGACCTGGACCTGTGGACCACCGCCAAGCCTTTCCTTGAAAAATGGATGGTCGAGCAGGTCGGCCCCGCCCGGCTCTGGGCGCAGCTCAAGGCAGAGGCTCCCCTGTACGCCAAGTTATTGCCTGCCTTGCCGCGTCTGATGCACCAGGCCCTGTCCCGCCCTGCATCCACCCCGGTGCGCGGCATGCAGGAGCTTTTGGCCGAGCAGCGCCGCACCAACCGGCTGTTGCAGGCCCTTCTCTATGGGGCGGTGGGTTTTCTGATCGGTTTGTTGACCATGGTGCTGATCCAGGTTTCCGGCAGCTTTTAAGCCGGCTTGGGGCCGCGAGGGTGCTGGGCTCCCGCATTCACCCTGCTGCCTATAATGGAAGGTTGTTCCGGCAAGCGCCTGAGCCCGGCGGCCGCCCGGCTTTTCCCTTGCCGCAAGCCCCGGGCTTTGCGGCACGCCTTCTACCCAAGCTGCTTCTGACATGCCGATTTACGCGTACAAGTGTGATACCTGCGGGCACTCCAAGGATGTCCTGCAGAAGATTTCAGACGCGCCGCTGACCGCCTGCCCGCAGTGCGGTGCAGCCACCTTTCACAAGCAAGTGACCGCTGCGGGCTTCCAGCTCAAAGGGTCGGGCTGGTATGTGACTGATTTTCGGGGCGGAGCGGCGGCCACCGGCGCTGATTCAACCTCAGTCCCCGACTCCAAGGACAACAAGCCCGCTGCCGCCGAAGACACTGCCGGCAACCCGGCCACAGCATCGCCGTCCCCCGCTGCGGCCCCGGCCCCCGCCCCCGCTTCACCCGCTTCCTCGAAGGCCGAATGATGATGTCTGCCCTGCGTCGATGGCTGCTGGCCGGTCTGCTGGTTCTCTTGCCGTTGATGATTACCATTTGGGTGCTCAACTGGATCATCAGCACCCTCGACCAGACCCTGCAGATCTTGCCGGCGCATTGGCAGCCCGACTTCCTTCTGGGGGTGCATATTCCCGGTTTTGGCGTGTTGCTGGCCCTGGTCATTGTCATGGTCATTGGTGCGATCACCAGCAACTTCCTGGGCCGGCGCCTGATGTACTGGTGGGATTCGCTCTTGGGTCGTATTCCCATCGTCCGGTCGATCTATTCGAGCGTCAAGAAGGTCTCCGACACGCTGTTTTCCGAAAAAGGCAATGCTTTTCGCAAGGCGCTGCTGGTGCAGTGGCCCCGCCCGGGTGTCTGGACCATCGCCTTTCTCACCGGCGTCCCGGGCGGCGACGTGTCGCGTCACCTGGCTGACGACTATTTGTCGGTGTATGTGCCGACCACGCCCAACCCGACCGGCGGCTATTTCGTCATGCTCAAGCGTTCGGACTGCATCGAACTGGACATGACCGTCGATGAGGCCCTGACCTATGTGATTTCCATGGGTGTCGTGGTACCCGGCTCCAATTCGACTTCATCGGGCTGATCTTTTCCACCGTCCGGCCCCCAGCGACCGGCGTCTATCTTTTGCGAGTGAACATGTCCAAGGATTCAAGCGCTTCCCAGATGCGATCCCACTACTGCGGTTTGGTGACCGAAGCCCTGCTTGGCCAGACGGTCAGCCTGTGCGGTTGGGTCAATCGCCGTCGTGACCATGGTGGCGTGATCTTTGTCGATTTGCGCGATCGCGAGGGCTATGTGCAGGTTGTCTGCGATCCAGACCGCGAGCAGATGTTCAAGGCGGCTGAGGGCCTGCGCAACGAATTTTGCATCCAGGTCAAGGGTCTGGTGCGTCAGCGCCCGGCTGGCACCGAGAACGAGGGCCTGCGCAGCGGCAAGGTCGAGGTACTTTGCCATGAACTGGTGGTACTCAACCCCAGCGTGACACCGCCGTTCCAGCTTGACGATGACAACCTCTCGGAGACCACCCGGTTGACGCATCGTGTGCTCGATTTGCGTCGCCCCTACATGCAGAACAACCTGATGCTGCGTTATCGGGTAGCCATGCAGACCCGCCAGTTTCTTGATGCGCACGGTTTTGTCGATATTGAGACGCCCATGCTCACCAAGAGCACCCCTGAGGGTGCGCGCGACTATCTGGTGCCCAGCCGCGTTCACGATGGCCAATTTTTTGCGTTGCCGCAATCGCCGCAGTTGTTCAAGCAACTGCTGATGGTCGCCGGCTTTGATCGTTACTACCAGATCACCAAATGCTTCCGTGACGAGGACCTGCGTGCTGACCGGCAGCCCGAGTTCACCCAGATCGATATCGAGACCTCCTTCATGGCCGAGCAGGATATCCGCGACCTGTTCGAGCGCATGATCCGTGACATCTTTCAGACGGTGATGAAGGTCGACCTGGGGAGCTTTCCGGTCATGGCGTATGCCCAAGCCATGGCTCGATTTGGGTCTGACAAGCCTGACCTGCGCGTCAAGCTTGAATTCACGGAACTCACCGATGTGATGAAGGACGTCGATTTCAAGGTCTTCAGTGCGCCGGCCACCACCCCGGGTGGACGCGTGGTGGCCCTCAGGGTCCCGGGGGGCGCTGAGCTCAGCCGCGGCGAGATTGATGGCTACACCGAATTCGTCAAGATCTACGGCGCCAAGGGTCTGGCATGGATCAAGGTCAACGAGGCGAGCAAGGGTCGCGAAGGGTTGCAAAGCCCTATCGTCAAGAACCTCCACGATGCAGCGATCACCGAGATCCTCAAGCGCACCGGCGCTCAGAGCGGTGACTTGATCTTCTTTGGCGCCGACAAGGCCAAGATCGTCAATGACAGCATCGGCGCCTTGCGCCTGAAGGTCGGCCACAGCGATTTCGGTAAGAAGTCTGGCCTTTTTGAGGCGGGCTGGCGCCCGCTGTGGGTGATTGACTTTCCGATGTTCGAATTTGACGAGGAAGGCCAGCGCTGGAGCGCTGTTCACCATCCCTTCACCGCGCCCAAAGACGGACACGAAGACTGGATGGACAGCGACCCGGGGCGTTGTCTGGCCAAGGCCTATGACATGGTGCTCAATGGTTGGGAGCTTGGCGGGGGCTCGGTGCGTATCCATCGTGCCGATGTTCAAAGCAAGGTGTTCAGTGCGCTCAAGATCGGTCCGGAAGAAGCGCAGCTCAAGTTTGGTTTCCTGCTCGACGCGCTGCAGTACGGCGCACCGCCGCACGGTGGCCTGGCCTTTGGCTTGGACCGACTGGTCACGCTGATGACCGGCGCCGAGTCGATCCGTGATGTGATTGCCTTCCCCAAGACCCAGCGAGCCCAGTGCCTGCTGACCCATGCGCCGAGCCTGGTCGATGAGAAGCAACTGCGCGAATTGCACATCCGTCTGCGCAACCCCCAGCCCGTCTGAGCGGGCCAGCGCCTGATCCTTTGCCAGGCGCTCAAACTGACGGTAAGGCCCACGCACAGACCGGACGATCATGGCCTACAAGCAGCCGGTGTCCGTTTTGGTGATCATTCACACGCCGAACGGTCAGGTGTTGTTGATCGAGCGGGCGCAACAGCCCGGTTTCTGGCAGTGCGTCACCGGCTCGCGTGAAGAGGGCGATCGCGATTTGCTGCACACCGCGGTGCGCGAGGTCCAAGAAGAAACGGGCATACGGTCGCGACCACAGGACCTGCTGGACTGGCAGATCACCAACACTTACGA
>JBILUT010000050.1:0-8175 GCA_044370875.1 Polaromonas sp.
TGGGGGAGACCATGGCGGTCACCTTTGTCATTGGCAACGCAAACCGGATGCCCACCTCGCTGTTCTCGCCGGGCACCTCCATCGCGTCCGTGTTGGCCAATGAGTTTGGCGAGGCCGAGGCCCTGCATTTCAACACCTTGTTTGCGCTGGGCTTCCTGCTGTTTGCGATTACCTTCATTGTGTTGGCGCTGGCCAAGGTCATGATTGTTCGCGCCGAGCGCTCTAAGGGCGTCTGAAACGGCACCCCAAGGATTTATCGATGCTTCTCGAACCTTCTGCCCTGTACGCGCGGCGTCGCCGTGCCAATCAAATCGGACTGACCTTGTCGATGGTGGCCATGGTCATTGGATTGGCCGCGCTGCTTTGGATTTTGGTGGTCTTGTTTGGCAACGGTCTGGCGGCGCTGGACTGGTCCATCTTCCTGCGTGATACGCCAGCACCGGGTTCTGAGGGCGGAGGTCTGCGCAATGCCATCGTCGGCAGCATGATGATCGTTGGCTTGGCTGTGCTCGTCTCCACCCCGATTGGTATCCTGGCAGGCATCTATCTGACCGAGTTTGGCGATACCAGCAAAACCGCTGAATTTACCCGCCTGATCACCGACATCATGCTGTCGGCACCGTCCATCGTGCTCGGTTTGTTTGTCTACGCCATTGCGGTGGCCACGGTTGGCAATTTTTCTGGTTATGCGGGAAGCCTGGCCCTCTCGCTTATTGCCATCCCGGTGGTGATGCGCACCACCGAAAACATGATGCGCCTGGTGCCGGGCAGCCTCAGGGAGGCAGCTTTTGCCCTGGGTGCGCCTCGCTGGAAGGTGACCACCCTGGTGACGCTTCGCGCCGCACGCAGTGGTGTGATCACGGGCCTGCTGTTGGCGGTAGCCCGGATTTCTGGTGAGACGGCCCCCTTGCTGTTCACTGCCTTGAACAACCAGTTCTTCAACACCAACATGGGCGAACCTATGGCCAATTTGCCCGTGGTGATCTTCCAGTTTGCGATGAGCCCCTATGAAAACTGGATTCGTTTGGCCTGGGCCGGGGCGCTGCTCATCACTTTGACGGTGCTGTTTCTCAACATCGCCGCCCGCGTCTTTTTCCGGGACAAGGTCAAAAACTGATCTACCTACTTCGCGCAGGAATCAATATGAACGAAGCTGCAACCGCTACTGCCCATGCATCAGAGGCTGTGCGAAAAAACGCCATCGAGATTCGGGATCTGAATTTCTTCTACGGCAAGTTTCAGGGACTCAAAAATGTGAGCTTGGATATCGCCGAGCGGAAAGTTACCGCCTTTATTGGCCCCTCTGGCTGTGGCAAGTCCACCTTGCTGCGCACCTTCAACCGCATGTACAGCCTGTATCCCGGACAACGCGCCGAAGGTGAAATCCGTTTCTACGGGCAGAACATCTTGGATGCGCGCCAGGACTTGAACTTGTTGCGCGCTCGCATTGGCATGGTGTTTCAAAAGCCGACTCCGTTCCCGATGACCATTTACGACAACATCGCCTTTGGCGTTCGCCTCTACGAGAATCTGAGCCGCAGCGAGATGGATGACCGCGTGGAATGGGCTTTGACCAAGGCAGCGCTCTGGAATGAGGTCAAGGACAAGCTGGGCCAAAACGGCATGAGTCTGTCGGGCGGGCAGCAGCAGCGTTTGTGTATCGCGCGCAGTGTGGCTGTCAAGCCTTCAGTCTTGTTACTTGACGAGCCGACCTCAGCGCTCGATCCGATTTCTACCGGCAAGGTCGAAGAATTGGTGCATGAGCTCAAGAACGACTACACCATCGCAATCGTCACGCACAATATGCAGCAGGCTGCTCGATGCAGCGATTACACCGCCTACATGTACCTCGGTGAATTGATCGAGTACGGCCAGACGCAGCAGATTTTCTTCAAGCCCAACCGAACCGAGACCGAGGACTACATCACCGGCCGTTTTGGTTGAGGACGCGGGCAGCTTTCACAGGAGGACGATGATGGGCGACAAGCATATCTCCAGCCAGTTCGATGCAGAACTCAATTCCATATCCTCTCATGTGCTTGAGATGGGCGGGCTTGTTGAGTCGCAATTGCATCAGGCGGTTTATTCCTTGATCAACCTAAGCTCAGAGTCCGCGCGCCAGGTGCTCGATAACGAGGCAAAGATAAACCGCATGGAAGTGGATATCGATCACGAGATCATTTCCACCATCGGACGCCGTCAGCCGACCGCGCGTGACCTGCGCTTTTTGATGGCCATTGCCAACACCACCCGCGACCTTGAGCGTGCGGGCGATGAGATTGCCCGCATGGCGCGCATGGTGCTCTCCATCATCGAAACCGGCTCGCCGCGCAATTTGCCGAGCTACGAAGTGCGCATGGCCGCCGAAATGGCCGCCGGTCAACTGCGCAAGTCGCTGGACGCCTTTGCCCGCCTCGATACGTCGGTGGCGGTGGCCATCCTCAAGGAGGACAACGCCCTGGACGATGAATACAACGGGTTTCTGCGCAAGCTCATCACATACATGATGGCCGATCCGCGCACCATTTCCCCAAGTCTGGACCTGCTGTTCCTGGCCAAGGCGATCGAACGCGTTGGCGATCATGCCAAGAACATTGCCGAGCAGATCATCTTCATCGTCAAGGGTGAAGACGTGCGCCACTCGCCCATGGCCAAGGTCGAATCCGTCGCCAAATGAGGAAGCTGCCGCAGGTTTTGGTGGTTGAGGACGAGCCCGCGATAGCGGAGCTGATTAGCGTCAACCTGCGGCATAACGGTTTTGCGGTGGTTGTTGCTTCTGATGGGGCGTCGGCGCAGAGCGAAATGGATGCGGTGTTGCCGGATTTGGTCCTGCTGGACTGGATGTTGCCCGGCGAGAGTGGCGCCTCGCTGGCGCGTCACTGGCGCAAGCAACCGCGTACCAAGGGTGTCCCCATCATCATGCTGACTGCTCGGACCGAGGAGACGGACAAGGTGCAGGGTCTTGATGCGGGGGCCGACGACTATCTGACCAAACCCTTTTCTACCCAGGAGCTGATGGCACGGATCCGTGCGGTCCTGCGTCGCCGGGTGCCCGAGGCGGTACAAGACAGCGTTCAGGTCGGTGAACTGATCCTGGACGCCGCTGCCTACCGGGTGACTTTTCGTGGTCGTGAACTCAAGACGGGGCCGACGGAATTCAAGCTCCTGCATTACCTGATGAAGCATGCCGAGCGGGTTCACTCACGCGCCAATCTGCTTGACAAGATTTGGGGCGATCATGTCTTCATTGAAGAGCGGACGGTCGATGTTCACGTCAAGCGGCTTCGCGAGGCCCTTGGCGAGGCCGCTTCCATGGTTGAAACCGTTCGCGGCGCTGGCTATCGCCTGAGCGCCGGTTCGGCGCGGGAGGTCTGAGCCGTGCTGGAGCGCACCTTCGGTCTCGTCCTGCTGATGCTAGGGCTCGGGGCCATCGGCGCGTGGCTTGCCGCTTGGCCGGGCGCCTTGGTAGGCGTCGTTGCGGCCGCGCTGCTGATCGTGCTCAGGCAGGAGGTCAAACTCGGCCGCCTGCAGGCCTGGTTGAGAAAGCTGCAGCTGGCGCCGATCGATGAAATGAATGAGGTTTTGGTGGCGCATCAGGGTCCGCGTGGCGGACTTATCGGTGAGGCAACAGATCGCATGTCGCGCTTGATCAAGCAGTATCTGCGGGCCCGTCATGACAGCGAGATGCGTTTGCAGGAAATGCTCTCGGCGATCCAGGCTTCACCCAACGGGGTTATCTTGCTTGATGACCAAGGCCGTATTGAATGGTGTAACCAGACCGCGGCCCATCACCTAGGGCTCGATGCCGCCCAGGATCTGCGGCAGTACGTCGCCAATCTCATCCGTGATCCCGGCTTTCACGCCTATGTGGCCGCGGGCGATTTTTCAACGGACGTGCTGGTTGCGGGCCGCTCCAGCACTCCGTCACGACCGGTTCGCTTGTCGCTGCAGTTGCATCCCTATGGCCAAGGACGGCGTCTGCTTCTCTCGCGCGACGTGACCTTGATTGAACAGGCCGAGGCCATGCGGCGCGATTTCGTGGCTAATGTCTCGCACGAAATGCGAACGCCACTTACGGTTTTGGCGGGCTTTGTTGAGACCATGCAGACTCTGGATCTGTCGGCTCAGGAGGTTCGGCGTTATCTGGACCTGATGGCGGTGCAGTCCGAACGCATGCAGACCTTGGTCAGCGATCTGCTGACGCTCTCGCGCCTTGAGGGCAGTCCCTTGCCGGGTGTGAACGAGTGGGTCGACATGGACACCTTGATGGTGCAGTGCGAAGTCGATGCGCGGGCGCTCTCGTCCTACATGGGCCGCGTAGAGCACCGGATGCACTTTGAGCTACGGGGTTCGTCGCAGTTGTGTGGCATGGCCTCGGAGCTGCAAAGCGCTTTTTCAAATCTGGTCAGCAACGCGGTACGGTACACGCCCGCCTCCGGACAAATCGATGTCAGCTGGCGTGTGCTGGAGGACGGGCGGGGCGAATTTTCAGTTCGCGATACGGGTCCTGGCATAGCGCCCGAGCATCTGCCTAGACTGACCGAGCGTTTTTACCGGGTCGATCGCAGTCGCTCGCGCGAAAGTGGCGGTACGGGACTGGGCCTGGCCATCGTCAAGCATGTGGTGCAGCGACATGGCGCCGTCCTCGATATTCAGAGCGAGGTGGGCCAAGGCTCGCGGTTCTCGATCACCTTGCCCGCTGCGCGTGTGCGCAGCAGCCTGCTGCAAGACAAGCTCAAGGCGGCGTGAGGCCACCGGCCCTCCTGCCAGCGCGCACGCTTTGCTGCATGGCTTGAAGCAGCAGGACCACAAAGCTAAAGGCCACGACCACCAGAGCCGCTGTAGCCGCCATCCAGAAAGTCTGCGGGTTGGGCTGTGCAAGCAGATTCCATGAGCCCCAGTTGAGACCTTCGTAAGCCAGGATATAGCCGCCGGCCAGGCCTATGCCCCAGAGCATGAAGCCGTAAATCACCAGTGGTCGCAGTGTGATGCGGTAGCACCGGAGTAAAAAGATACAAAGAGCCTGCGTGGCATCGGCCAGGTGGTAGGCCGATACCCACAGCAGCAGGGACGCTGCCTGCGCCACCACAGCCTGGTGCTTGGAATAAAGGCCCGCAATCTCCTGATGCATCAGGGCCACCATGCCGCCGGTGGTCAGCGCGCAGACCAGTCCCAAGCCCAGCCCCAGCAGCGCCAGTTGGCGGGCTTGCACGGGATCGCCGTGGCCGATCCAGAACGAGACTCTGGAACTGGCCGCCAGGGCCAGAGAAAGCGGCACCATGTAGAGCACGGCAGCCATACTGGCAGCGATCTGGTGACTGCCCGCAGCCACCAGCCCCTGACGGGCGATGAAAACTGCCATCAGGGTAAAGGAGGTCACTTCAACCAGGTAGGCCAGTCCGCCGGGTAAGCCCAATCGGAGAAACTGCACAAGCTGCTGCTTGTCGGGCGCTTCCATGGGCGCCCACAGGCGGTACGGTTTGTAGATGTCCTGGGTGCGCAGCAGGTGCAGTGCAAGAAGCAGCAGAAGGTAGTTGACGATGAAGGTGGCCCATGCGCAGCCGGCAGCACCCAATGCGGGTACGCCGGCACCGCCTCCAACCAGCCAGATTGACAGCGGTATCTTGACCGCCAGCGCCGCGATCTGCAGCCAGGTCACCAAGGTGGGTCGACCCAGGGCCTGGTTGAGCGTGCTGTAGAGCCGGAACAGCAGGCTGGGCACGAAGGCCAGCGCGAGGATGTGCAGATAGCCCTCGACTTCGGCGAGCATGGAGTCAGGTACTTGGGCCCAGCGCAGCAGGGGGCCGGGCGACAAGAGGATGAGCGTTCCCACAAGGCCGACGGCGGCGCACAGATACAAGCTTTGCCGCACCGATTGACCCAGCTCAAGGTGCTTGCGCGCGCCCCGCATTTCAGCCCAGATGGGCAGCAGCGCTTGGACAATGCCGATCAGCGCCACGTAGACGCTGATGTAGATGGCAGAGCCCACCGAAAGTGCGGCCAGAGCCTCCACGCTGTGACGCCCGGCGATCACCGTATCAGCCACCCCGAAGGCCATGATGGCCAATTGGCCGATCAGCACCGTGGCTGCATGCCGAATCAGAGTCTTGAGCTCACTCACGGGGCACGGCTTGAGCACGCGCCGACGGCGTTCTGCGATAGATCAGCATGTCATCATTTTTTTCGGTCGGTCGCCGGGCCGCCGCGACCAGGGTCCAGGCGCTGGTGTCGATTTCTCGTTTGAATCGCCCTTGGGCCTGGCGGTCTACCAGCAGCGACTGACACTGGGGCTCACGCTGCGCCGTCTGAAGCTGCAAATTTCCGTGGTGGCGCAAGGCGGTTATCTGCGCGGTCGACAGGCCCAGCGTTTCGATGCAGGTATGGCGATCGACCCGAGCGAGAACCTGCCGCACCAAGGGCTGGTAGCCGCGGCCGTAGTCGAGCATCGGCAGCCAAAGGCTCATCAGCAGCAGCCAGCACAGGATGGCCCCACCAGCAGGCAGCACCAGAGACTTCCAAAGCGCACTGCGGTGGCGGCCCGTGCGCCATTTGACCAGCCAGGCCCAGCCCAGTGAGGCGAGCACGGCCAGCAGCAGGGCCAGGCCTGAGAAGCTCGGTTCGAAGCCGGGTGCCAGTCGCGCCACATTGGCGGCGGGTTTGGCAGGGATACCCGTTTGCAGAGAAATCCAGATGACCCAGATGGTGATGCCGCAGACGGTAAAAAAGATCAGGGTGAACCAGTCAATCAGGGCCGAGACGCTGCGCTTGAGCGTGGGCAAGGCGAAGGCAGCCAGCGCTGCCAGGGCCGGCAGCGCCAGCAGCAGGCCCCGGTCCGATGCGGTCGTCAGCAGGGTGGACACGCTGATGACCAGCACGAACCACAAAGGCAGGGCGATATGCCGACTGCCCAGCTGTCGCCGCCATTGCCATAGCGTCCACAGGGCCAGAGGCCAAGCCGGCCACATAAACCAAACGAAGAGACGGACCAAGGCGGTCAGCGACTTTTGCCGGGCAGCTTGCCCCCAGGGTTCCATATCGATGCGCCAGTGCCACAGATCGAGAAGCCAGGCCAGCCAAACGCTCGCAGCAGTCAGGCCCAGCAAGGTAACCGGCCATACCCAACGCGCCCGTTCGGATTCTTCGGCCGGGTGAAGCCAGGTGATCAGGCAGGCCCCCAGACCGAGCATCAAGGCGATATTGGGCGCTCCACTGAGGGTCAGGCCGCTCAGGCCCAGTGCCGTCAAGACAGTCCGGCCTTTGGGCGCTACCAGGGCATAAAGCAGCAGTCCTGCAAACCCAAGCTGCGCCAATGCGGGGGTGGTTTCGTGCGACAGCTGGGCCAGACCCAGGCAGGCCACCAAGGCCAGCAGCGCAGCGTCGGCCAGGGCGCGGGCATAGTCGCGCGGGTCGGCTTCGCCGCCAAACGCAAAGGCCACGGGTTGGGCCTGCGGGCTGCGGGCGAGGTGGTAAACGGCGTACCAGGTGCCCGCCAGCGCCAGCGCGAGCAGGCCCATGAAGGGCAAGCGGGAGGCCATGGCCGCATCCATGAAGGGCAGGGCCCTGATAGCGGCAGCCCCCAGCCAGAAGGGCAGCAGACTTTCATAGCCGCCGTGATCGGCCGGGCTCTGCGGCGCTGACCAGGGGGCCAGGCCCAGGTTGAGCTCGAGCATGGCACCGAAGGCGGTGATGTCGGCACTTTTCCAGGGGTCGCGGCCGACGAAGCCGGCCAGCACATAGGCACCGCAGAACAGCCACAGGGCCCAGCGCGGCAGGCGCCCGACGGCAGCGCTGGCAACAATGGCGGGCGAGGGCTGGTTCAAGGCTGTGGCGTCCTGACGATCTTGGGGTCTCGATTGTGCCCCGGTGGCTCAGGCGCTGGCCGTGGGCTCAGCCAGGCGGCCGCCGTAGCACCCAAAAAAAAGCAGCCTGCTTGCAGGCTGCTTTTGGCGGGTTGCACGATGCGCTTACTTGGCAGCGGAGCCTTTGCCGAAGCGATTGCGGAATTTTTCGACCCGACCGCCCATGTTGTCCACCGACTTTTGCGTGCCGGTGTAGAAGGGGTGCGATTCGCTGGAGGTATCGAGCTTGAACAGCGGGAGCTCCCGTCCGTCGTCCATCTTGATCATTTCCTTGGTATTGGCGCAGGAGCGCGTGACGAACTTGAAGTTGTTGGAC
>JBILUT010000051.1:0-8132 GCA_044370875.1 Polaromonas sp.
CAGGCGCACAGGTCGCGGGTACCGCAGTGACGGTGTTGCTGCAGCCAGGTGACAACTGGATGCTGCATGTGGTCGCCGAACAAATTCAGCCCGGCGATCTGGTGGTGGCCGCCCTTACCTCCGAATGCACGGATGGCTATTTTGGCGATCTTTTGGCCACCAGCTTCAAAGCGCGTGGCGCCTGTGCTCTGGTGATTGACGCGGGTGTGCGCGATATCAAGACGCTGACCGAGATGCAGTTCCCAGTCTGGAGTCGTGCCATCAGTGCCAAGGGCACCATCAAGGCCACGCTGGGCTCGGTCAACATCCCGGTGGTCTGCGCTGGCATGCTGGTGCACCCTGGTGATGCCATCGTGGCCGATGACGATGGCGTGGTCTGCGTGCCGCGCCAGCGCTTGACGCAGACCCTGGCCGCGGCGCGCAGCCGCGAGGCCAACGAGGGCGAAAAGCGCGCCAAGCTCGCCGCGGGCGTGCTGGGTCTGGACATGTACAAGATGCGCGAGCCCCTGGAGAAGGCGGGGCTGCGCTACATCGATTAGTCATGCAGACGCCCTCGCGTCCGACCTCCGGGCCCTTTACAAAGACGGCTGGCTGGCTCGATTGGTACCCGCAGCCCTCGCGACCGCGCCTTGAGCTACCGGAGGGCAGTGTGGATGCCCATTGCCATGTGTTCGGCCCGGGGCATGTTTTCCCTTACGCTCCGGAGCGCAAGTACACACCCTGCGACGCCAGTGCCGAACAGTTGTTCGCGCTGCGCGATCATCTGGGCTTTGCGCGCAATGTGATCGTTCAGGCCACCTGCCATGGCAGCGACAACCGGGCGTTGGTGGATGCGCTGCGCAAAGCCCAGGGTCGTGCCCGCGGTGTGGCCACGGTGCGTCGCGACGTCGGCGATCGGGAGCTGAGTGAGCTGCACGACGCAGGGGTGCGGGGTGTGCGGTTCAATTTTGTCAAGCGGCTGGTGGACTTCACACCGCGCGAGGAGCTGATGGACATTGCTGGTCGCATCGCCGAGTTCGGCTGGCATGTGGTGATCTATTTTGAAGCGGTCGACCTGCCTGAGCTGTGGGACTTTTTTACCGCTCTGCCGACGCAGGTGGTGATTGACCACATGGGCCGACCCGACGTGAGCCAGCCGATTGACGGCCCGCAGTTTGAGTTGTTCATGCGCTTGATGCGCGAGCATAAGAATGTGTGGAGCAAGGTCAGCTGTCCGGAGCGCCTGAGCGTATCGGGTCCACCTGCGCTTGCTGGCGAGCGTGCGCCCTATCAGGACGTGGTGCCGTTTGCGCGCCGCGTGGTCGAGCACTTTCCGGATCGCGTGCTCTGGGGCACCGATTGGCCGCACCCCAACCTCAAGGGGCACATGCCCGATGATGGTTTGCTGGTGGACTACATCGGCCAGATCGCTCCGACCCCCGACCTGCGGCAAAAATTGCTGGTTGACAACCCGATGCGTTTGTACTGGGCTTAAAGCCTGAGGTTCTGCAAGGCGGGCGAGTGCTGCGTTTGCGGTCCCCGCGGGGAAGTATGAGCGGCTCGTATCTAGCGCTTGCGCAGGCCCAGAGCCATGACCACCGCCACCACGATCAGACCGCCACCGATTTGTATCGGGGCGATGGTTTGGCCAAGAATGAGCCAGGCCAGAACCAGGGCCACCACCGGCTCGATGTTCAGAATGGGCGAGTTGCCAACCACCCCGAGCCGAGGCAGGACGGCCAGCAAGATGGTGATCCCGGTGCCATAGAGCAGGGTCAGCAAGCACAGCCCCGCCCAACCTGTGCTCGTCTGCGGCAGCTGCCAACTGCCCTGAACCGTGCACAGGGCAGCGGCCACCGCGCACGCCAGGGCCATGGTGGTGGCGGTGCGCAGACGGGCATCGACCGCCGCCACCTCGTGCTGGGTCAGGACCAGCACCAGCCCAAAGCTGGCTGCCGCCACCAGTGCAAAGATCAGGCCCTCGCCGATGCGTTGCCACTGGCCTTGCACCCCCAGTCCGGAAGCGGCTCCCAGCACATCAAGCGCCAGCGCCAGACCCACAATAATCACCGGCATGGCCATCACCAATGCGCGCGCCGGTCGCTGACCATACAGGGCCCAGGCCCAAAGACCGGTGAAGATGGGGAAGGTGTTGAAGGCCAGCAGAGCCAGCGCTACAGGCAGGCGCGCCACCGACGAGTAGATGGTCAGGCTCTGCAGACCCACCAGCAACCCGATGCCGCCGAGTATCCGCCATTGCCGCACCGTTGGCCGTGCCGTTGCTTGTTCACGCCAGAGTAGCAGCGCCAGCACCAGAGCCGTCATGCCGCTGCGTACCGCCACCGCGGTGCCCACATCGGTGCCGTCATTGAAGGCCACGCGGGCCGCGACATGGTTGGCGCCCATCACGCCGGCGATGGACAGCAGGGTCAGAAAGGCGGTGGTGCTCAGGGCGCGTTGGCTCACGGCGCCTTTCCCGGCCAGGGGTACAGGCCCTGGATTCGCGCGTGGAGGCGCGCCATACCGAGCAGGGCGTCGATCAGCGGCGTGGCCACGCCGGTGCGCTGGCCCAGTTCGTGCACCACGGTCAGCAGGGCGTCGAGCTCGACCGCTTTGCCCGCTTCAACGTCTTGCAGCATGGAGGTCTTGAAGCGGCCCAGCTTGCGCGTGACCACATGCCGGTCTTCCGGATCCAGCGTGATGGGCGCGCCAATTCGGGCCCCAATCTCGCGTGCTTCAAGCATCATGCCGGAGATAGCCTGCCGCAGCAGGTCGTCCTCCATGATCAGGTCGGTGGTAGCCCCGGTCAGCGCGCTGATCGGGTTGACGGTCATGTTGCCCCACAACTTGAACCAGATGTCCTGCTGGATGCAGGACGAGGCCTCGGTCTCGAAACCGGCTTGTTCCAGCAGCGCCACCACCGCCTGTAGCCGCTGGCTGCTGCCCCCGGCGGGCTCGCCCACCACCAGCCGGTTGCCAAAGTGATGCTGCGCCAGCCCGGGCTCGGCCACCGAGCAGCTGGCGTGCACGACCGCCCCTAGCACGTGCCGGGCCGGGATGGCGCGCGCGATATCGCCGTTCGGGTCGATCGACCGCAGGGCCTGGCCCGCCTGCTTGCCACCGAAGCCCTCGAAAAACCACCACGGTACACCGTTCATGGCAGTCAGCACCACGGTGTGCGGGCCGATCAAGGGGCCGATCTGTTGGGCGATCTGTGGCAGGGCCGGCGCCTTGACCGCGATCACCACCAGGTCTTGCACGCCCAGCGCCTCGGCGCGGTCGCTGGCCTGAACTTGGCCGTGTAGCACCGACTCGCTGCCCGAGGTCAGCCGCATGCCCTTCGCTTTGAGGGCTTGCAGGGTCGGCCCGCGCGCCAGCGCACTGATCTGACCCCCCGAGCCAGCCAGCCGCGTGCCCAGCCACAAGCCGATCGCGCCTGCACCCACAATGGCAATTCGCGAAAACGCGAGGGGCTGTTGACTCATGGCCAGAGTCTACCCTCGGGGCCTGGCCCCTACACTTGGTTCCATGGCCAAGGACAAGACTCTCTACAGCTGCGGCGACTGTGGCGGTACCAGCCCCAAGTGGCTGGGCAAGTGCCCGCATTGCGGTGTTTGGAACAGCTTGGTCGAGACCGTCAGCGAAGCAGCAGGTGCGGGTAAAAACCGCTTCGCCGGCCGAGCCGGATTGGCGCCGTCGGCCGAACTCCAAGTGCTCTCAAACATCGAGGCCAGCGACTTTGCGCGCACACCCACGGGCCATGAGGAACTCGACCGCGTTCTCGGCGGCGGCATGGTCGAGGGCGGCGTGGTACTGATCGGTGGCGATCCGGGCATCGGTAAATCCACCCTGTTGTTGCAGGCCCTCGACGCCCTGCAGCGCCAGGGGCAGAAAACACTCTATATCACCGGCGAGGAAAGCGGCGCGCAGGTGGCGCTTCGGGCTCGCCGTTTAGGCATTGAGGGCTCCCAGGTGCAGGTGCTGGCCGAGACCCATCTGGAGAAGATGCTCGCTACCTTGCAGAGTGTGCAGCCCGATGTGGCGGTGATCGACTCCATACAGACGGTGTATTCCGATCAGCTGACTTCGGCCCCGGGCTCGGTGGCGCAAGTGCGCGAGTGCGCAGCGCATCTCACGCGTGCAGCCAAGGTCGACGGTGTGAGCATCGTGCTGGTTGGCCATGTGACCAAGGAAGGCGCGCTGGCCGGCCCGCGGGTGCTTGAGCACATGGTGGACACGGTGCTCTACTTTGAAGGCGATACGCATTCAAGCTTTCGGCTGGTGCGCGCGATCAAGAACCGCTTTGGCGCAGTCAACGAAATTGGCGTGTTCGCCATGACTGAAAAGGGCCTGAAGGGGGTGAGTAACCCCAGCGCCATTTTTTTGAGCCAGCATGCCGAGCCGGTACCAGGTAGCTGCGTGATGGTCACCCTCGAAGGAACCCGCCCGCTGCTGGTTGAAATTCAGGCTCTGGTCGATTCAGGCGGGCCCAGCCCGAGGCGCCTGTCGGTCGGTCTTGATCGCGATCGCCTGGCCATGCTGTTGGCTGTTTTGCACCGCCATGCGGGCGTGGCCTGCATGGACCAAGACGTGTTTGTCAACGCGGTCGGGGGTGTGCGTATCAGCGAGCCGGCAGCTGATCTGGCTGTCATGCTGGCCATTGCCTCCAGCTTGCGCGGACGGCCCTTGCCCAAGGGCTTCATGGCTTTTGGTGAAGTGGGACTGGCCGGCGAGGTGCGCCCTGCGCCGCGCGGTCAAGAGCGGCTGAAAGAGGCGGCCAAGCTGGGGTTCTCGGTGGCACTGGTGCCCAAGGCCAACGCGCCCAAGAAGCCGGTGGCGGGCTTGACGATCCACGCGGTGGAACGGGTGGAGCAGGCGCTGGAGGTTTTTCGCAGCCTGAGTTGATTCAGGACGGGCTCTGGGCCCGGACACGGGTCGCGCCCGATCTCGATGAGTCGGTCATTCGTTTGCCTGATTCAGGACCTGGTCAGAAGGCCTTTCGCGCTGACTTGATAGCGGGTCAAGCGCCTGAGTAGATCTTCAAAAATTTCCGGCGTACAGGCCAGGCGCATATGGGGCAGCTTGGCCGGAGCCAGGCACGGCGTGTCAGCCCACGGGGACGACTGTGCTGGATCGAGGGCCGACGCGTGACCCTGTATCCATCGCTTTGGCAAGCGGCCATGCGGCATACTCGCGCCCCATGTCGCTTGCGCCCATCGCCCCTTCGCATCTGGCCGCCGGCGTGGGTTTTGCCCTGGCTGCCGGCCTCGCATGGGGCTTGGTGTTTGTGGCGCCGGTGTTGCTGCCGGATTATTCGCCGGCCATGCTGACATTCGGCCGTTACCTGGCCTTCGGTCTGATTGCCCTGCCCCTGGCCTGGCGTGATCGGCGGGCGCTGGCCCTGCTTTCTCGCGCCGACTGGATCCAGGCGCTCAAATTGGCGGCCGTGGGCAATGTGCTGTATTACCTGCTCTTGTCCTCAGCCATTCAGCTCGCTGGCGTGCCCCTGCCCACGGTGGTTATTGGCACGCTGCCGGTGGTGATTGCGGTGTGCGCCAATCTCTCGCGCCGCGAAATCGCTTGGCGGCATTTGCTGCTACCGCTCCTGCTGTTAGCTGGCGGCATTGCAGCCGTCAATTGGGCTGAGATGGAGCGAGTGGCGAGCGGTGAGGTGACCCGTGCGGGTCTGGGCCTGGGTCTGTTGCTGGCCGTGGCGGCGGTGGCCTGCTGGACCTGGTACCCCATGGCCAATGCGGCCTGGGTTCAGCGCAACCCGAGCGTGGGCTCGGGCACCTGGGCCACGGCGCAGGGATTGGCCACCCTGCCGCTGGCGACCTTGGGCATGCTGGTGTACCAGTTGGTGGCCGGCGGTTCGGACGGTACGGGTCCATGGGGTCCGCGGCCGCTTGTGTATGTGGGCTTGATGCTGGCCATCGGCCTGCTGGCTTCGTGGTTGGGCACCTTGTGCTGGAACCGGGCCAGTCGCCTCTTGCCTACTTCGCTGACCGGCCAGCTGATCGTGTTTGAAACCCTGACCGCGCTGGCTTACGGTTTTATGCACCGGGGCGCAATGCCCGATGCCTGGGCCTGGGCCGGCATCGCTTTGTTGATGGCCGGCGTGCTGGCCGGCACGCGAGTGTTTGCCCGACCGGCATAGCCCTTTTACCGGCTCCTGCCTTCAATCTATCGTCGGCCCGGTTGCTGCCTGCCTGCGACAATTGCAAGATGCTTGTGCAACGTATTTTGATTCCCGCGGTGGCCCTGACGGCGCTGATTTTGAGCTACCGATACTACGGCTGGATGGGCGTTGCCACTGCGGGCGGCCTGCTGGTGATGTGGGTACTGCTGCACTTCACCCGTCTCATGCATGTCCTGCGGCGCGCAGCCCAGCGGCCCATTGGATACCTCGATAGCGCGGTCATGCTCAATGCCAAGCTCAAGCCGGGCATGACGCTGATGCACGTCATTGCCCTGACCCGCTCACTCGGTCAGTTGCAAACCGAAAGAGATGCGCAGCCCGAAGTGTTCCGCTGGACCGACCCCAGCCAGTCTTGGGTCGAATGCACGTTTGTTGGAGGGCGTCTGAGCAGCCATCTCATGCATCGGCCCGCAACTGATGCACCTGATGCGGCCGATTCACCTGAAGCGGCGATGCGGCCGGCGGCGGTGCCCGATTCCGCCGTCACCGACGCGCCCCGATCATGACGCAGGCCCGACTGCCCTACACCGGCATACGGGTGGTCGAGTTCACCCATATGGTCATGGGCCCGACCTGCGGCATGATGCTGGCCGACCTGGGCGCCGAGGTGATCAAGGTCGAGTCGATCGGTCAGGGTCGGCAGGGTGATGCCACCCGTTACCTGTTGGGGTCCGGGGCTGGCTTCTTTGCCATGTTTAATCGCAACAAGAAAAGCCTGGCGCTCGATCTGCACAGCGACGGCGGCCGAGAGGCGGTGTTGCGGCTGATTGCGGGCGCTGACATCGTGATCGAAAACTTCAAGCCGGGCACCATGGCCAAGCTGGGTCTGGACTATGAGCGGCTGAAGCTGCTCAACCCGCGCCTGATTTATGTCAGCCTCAAGGGCTTTTTGCCCGGCCCCTATGAGCAGCGTACGGCTCTGGACGAGGTAGTTCAGATGATGGGCGGTCTGGCCTACATGACCGGCCGCCCGGGCGATCCGCTGCGCGCGGGCACCAGTGTCAACGACATCATGGGGGGCATGTTCGGCGCCATGGGCGCAATGGCAGCCTTGGCCGCGCGCGAGCAGACGGGCTTGGGCCAGGAGGTGCAGAGCGCTCTGTTTGAGAACAATGTGCTGCTGGTGGCTCAGCACATCATGCAATATGCGGTAACGGGCCAGCCGGCCGCACCCATGCCGACCCGCATCTCCGCCTGGGGCATCTACGACGTGTTCAAGGTCCGCGGTGATGAGCAGATCTTTCTGGCGGTGGTCACCGACACCGCCTGGAAAATCTTCTGCGAGGCCTTTGGCTTTGCAGATTTGTTCGCCGATGAGCGCCTGGCCACCAACAACGACCGGGTTCGTCAGCGCGAATGGCTGATCCCGCTCTTGCGAGAGCGTTTGGCCACCTACACGGCGGCCGAGCTGGCTGCCTCCTTCGAGACCCATGGCCTGCCGTTCGCCCCGATCACCCGGCCGCAGGATTTGCTGCAAGACCCGCACCTGTTGGCCACGGGCGGACTCGCGCCCATGCAGTTGCCCGATGGGCGTGAAACGCTGACCGCTCTGCTGCCAATTACCTTGGACGGACACCGGCCGGCCGTGCTCCTGTCGCCGCCGCGCTTGGGTGAGCACAACCGTCCCTTGCTCACCGAGTTGGGCTACGCCGTATCGCAAATCGAGGCCTTGAGCCCGCCTGATCCCCAGGTCGCTAGCGGTCGCCTGCCGCCCTAAAATGCCCAGACCGCTGGCGTTTTGGCTCATACGCCGCCTTCATTTGACTTGACTGCAGAAAAGGACTTTGCAAATGGCTCCCATCCCCGCTTCCATGGACGACCGCGACGGCAAGATCTGGATGGACGGCCAGATGGTCGAGTGGCGCGACGCAAAGATCCATGTGCTGTCGCACACCCTGCACTACGGCTGCGGCGCCTTCGAGGGCGTGAGGGCGTACAAGACTGCGCAGGGCAC
>JBILUT010000052.1:0-8105 GCA_044370875.1 Polaromonas sp.
CCGAAGGCTTCGCGCTTTGAATGAGGTGACCCCGATGACACGGCTTTATCAGACCCCTTCGCAAACCGTAGGCCCGTACTTTGCCTACGGACTGGCACCCACCCAATACGGCTACCCCTTCTTCAAGAGCCTGTTCACGCCCGTGCTGGCCCAGCACCACGCCCAGGGCGAGCATGTGCGCATCACGGGGCAGGTGTTCGACGGCGCCGGCAACACCATCAACGATGCGCTCATTGAGATCCAGCAGTGCAACGCCCGCGGTGAGCTGCTGCAGACCACGGAGCAGGTACAAGCGCAGGGCTTTACCGGCTTTGGCCGCTGTGGCACGGGCACGCTTGCAGGCAACCACTACGAATTCTTCACGGTCAAGCCCGGTGCAGCCGCCGCCGGTCAGGCGCCTTTCATCCAGGTATGCGTCAGCGCGCGCGGACTGCTCCTGCACGCCTTCACCCGCATCTACTTTGATGACGAGGCTGCTGCCAATGCCAAGGACGCAGTCTTGGCCAGCGTACCGGCTGAGCGCCGCGCCACCCTGATCGCCAAGCGCGGCTCAAAGCCGGGTGGCATCGAGTACCGCTTTGACATCCACATGCAGGACAGCCCCAAGGGCCGCGAGACGGTGTTTTTTGATCTCTAGATAGATCGGGCGTTGTGTGCCTTCGGGGCGCCGCCTTCAGCGGTAGCCGCCGTCGGCCATGATCACCTGACCCATCAGGTAGGGCATGGCCAGCAGATGCGCGGCGCAGCGAGCCATTTCTTCGGGTTCAGCCCAGCGCCGCATCCAGATCTTGGCCGATTCTTTTTCGCGCACATCTGGCGGCAAGGTGGCGTTAAGGTCGGTGTTGATCCATCCCGGCGCCAGTGCGTTAACGCAGATCTGCATCTCCGAGAGGTGCTCGGCCGCAGTTCGAACCAGCATGTTGGCCGCCGCCTTGGATGAGTCATAGTGCGCCGATACCGGATCTTGGCTGTTGATGCCGTTGGTTGATGTGACCAGCAGAATCTTGCCGCGGAAATCACCCCGCACCGGGTTCTTCTTCATCGCCAGCGCCGCATGCTTGGTCACCAAAAAAGCACCAGTGGTGTTGGTGTTGTGGACGGTGTCCCACTCTTGCTGGGTCTGCTCAAAGAAGTCGGTGTTGGGCGATACCCCCGCGCTATGGATGACGTAGTCAACCCGGATACCGGCCTGGGTAATCTGCCCGAAGAAAGACTGAACCGACGATTCGGTGCCCACCTCGCAGGCAAAGGCATGGGCCTTGCCACCCTTGCCAGCCGTTTCGATACGCTGCAGGGCCTTTTGAGTTTTGTCTGGCCGGCGGCTTGCTGACACCACCACATCCCCGCCGTAGCTGGCAATCAGTTCGGCACAGGTTAGCCCAATGCCGCTGGCTCCACCTGTGATGACCGTGGTGGTGCCGCTGAAATCAAAATGCACTTGAGCCATGCAGCGCTCCTCTCGGTATGAACAAAAGGTGGGTGGCTTCAAACGGCCAGGCGATTCAAGCCATCCAGGGCGGCGGTCTTGTAGCACTCGGCCAGCGTCGGGAAATTGAACACCGCATCGGCAAAGTAGTCGATCGTGCCCTTGTGCGCCATCAGCGTCTGGCCAATATGAATCAGCTCGCTGGCCCCCTCGCCCATGATGTGCACCCCCAGCAATTCTTTGGTGTCGGGGCTGAAGATGATCTTGAGCATGCCGGTGCGATCACCAATGATCTGCCCGCGTGAGATCTCGCGGTAGTTGGCTTTGCCAATTTCGTAAGGCACCCCAGCGGCGGTGAGCTCGTCCTCGTTCTTGCCGATGGTCGATATCTCAGGCACGGTGTAGATGCCATACGGAAACAGACCGATACCGCCCTCGTGGTCGACGCGCAGCCCGAAGGCATGGCGGCTGGCGGCGCGTCCTTGCTCATAAGACGTCGAGGCCAGCGACGGAAAGCCGATCACATCGCCCACCGCATAGATGTGCTCTACATTGCTCTGGTAGTGCTCATTGACGGGGATGCGGTCCCGATCGTCTTTGGCAACCCCGGCCTTCTCCAGATTCAGCCGCGATGTCGCGCCGACCCGGCCTATGGAGTAAAGCGTCGCCTCCGCATGCAGCACCTTGCCGCTTTTCAGGCGCACTTCTACCGGCTTGGACACGCCTTGCAGCATGTGGATCTCGGCCACCTCTTCACCGAGCCGCATGGTCACATTGCTTTGCTGCACCACATAGGTGAGGGCTGCAGAAATTTCGTGGTCCAGGAAGGGCAAGAGCACCGGCCGCTTGTCGACGATGGTGACTCGCACGCCGAGTGCAGCAAACATGGTGGCGTATTCAACGCCAATCACACCGGCGCCGACCACGATCAAGGAGCGCGGCAGAAACTCCAGGCCCAGTACATCGTCGCTGGTGAATACCCGCTGCCCGTCGAATGGGATATGGCCGTCGCGGGCTGCCTCGGTGCCGCAGGCCACGACGATCTTGTCGGCGGTGATCTGCCGCCTGCCGTGTCCGCCCGCCGACTGCAATTCGATGGTGTGCGGATCCACAAAGCGAGCCGTCGATTCGATCAGCTCAACCCGGTTGCGCGTCATCTGGTTGCGGATCACGTCGATCTCAGAGCGCACCACCTGCTGTACCCGGTAGAGCAGGTCGTCGATGCTGATGTCCTGCTTGACGCGGTAAGACGAGCCGTAGATGCCGCGCTCACGAAACCCCGACAAATGCATCACCGCTTCACGGAAAGTCTTCGACGGAATCGTGCCGGTGTTGACGCACACGCCACCGACGGCCCGGGCGCGTTCGATGACCGCTGCGCGTTTGCCCAGCTTGGCCGCCTGGATGGCGGCGCGCTGACCGGATGGCCCGGAGCCGATCACCACCAGGTCGTAGTCGAACTCTGATTTTTTGGGTACCTTGCTGGCCTTGCTGGGCGCCGGGGCCGCAGCTTCCTCTTTGGCTGTCATGGTGTCTGCCTCCGCTGTTATTTTTGGGACCGCCTTGCACCGGCCGCATTCGATGAACGTCAGCGGGGAGGGGCTGGGTTTTTTATCCGAGTCAAAGTCATCTTAGTCCTGAGGACCTAATTTTGTAAACATATGTGTCTTAAGGGACTACCCTCCCCCGTGCAGGTCTTGCGCGTTCAAGGGGCGTCGTTGGCCCACTGTCGGAGTACGAAACGCTGCAGCTTGGCGTTTTCCGTCCGGGGCAAAGCTTCGACGAAGCGCAGTTTGCGGGGGTACTTGTAGGGCGCCAGGCGCTGCTTAACCCATTGCTGCAGCTCAGCGGTCAAGCTGTCGCTGCCCCGTTCAGGCGGGCGCAGCACCACAAAGGCCATCACCACCTGGCCGCGTTCGGCATCGGGCGCACCGACCACGCCGCACTCGGCCACGGCCGGGTGGGTGAGCAAGATGTCTTCCACCTCGGGGCCGGCGATGTTGTAGCCGGCGCTGACGATCATGTCGTCGGTGCGTGACTGGTACCAAAAGTAGCCGTCTTCATCGAGCAGGTAGGCATCGCCGGTGAGGTTCCAGCCATCTTGCACATAGTCGCGTTGGCGCTCGTCGTCCAGATAGCGGCAGCCGGTGGGGCCGCGCACGGCCAGACGACCGATGTTCCCGGGGGGCAGTTGCCGGCCTTGTGCGTCGAGGATGCAAGCCTCATAGCCGGGCACCACCTGCCCGGTGGCGCCAGGACGCACCCTCCCGGGCTTGCAGCCAATGAAGGCATGCAGCAGCTCCGTTGAGCCCAGGCATTCAGTCATTTCGATGCCGGTGGCTGCCTGCCACTGTGTGCGGGTGTCGGCCGGTAGCATTTCGCCGGAGGAGACGCACTGGCGCAGCGTTTGCAGCCGGGCGCCAGAGCTCAGCGGGGCCATCTTGCGGTAGAAGGTGGGCGCGGTAAAGCAGACGGTGGCGCCATGTTCACCGATGCCGGCCAGCAATGATTCGGGGGTCCAGGATGGTTGCAGCACCGCACAGGCGCCAACGCGCATCGGAAACACCAGCAGGCCGCCCAGCCCGAAGGTAAAGGCCAGCGGCGGTGTGCCGATGAACACATCATCCGCCGAGGGCTGCAGCAAATGGTGCGACAGCACATCGGCAATGAGCAGCAGGTCGCGGTGGAAATGCAGGGTGCCTTTGGGCACGCCGGTGGTCCCTGAGGTGAAGGCGATCAGGGCTACGTCGTCCTGCGAGGTGTCTGCAGCCGGGCAGGGCCCTGCGTGGCGCGCCATGGCCTGATGCAGGGTGCCTTGCATTTGAAGGCCATAGTCCAGTGTGTGCATGGGGCCGTCGAGGCTGCACTGAGCCTGTTGCCATTCATCGAGCAAATCGGCTTGAACCAGTGCTGCCTGGACCCGGGCCTTGCGGGCAATGACCGTCAGCTCGCGCGCACGCAGCAGCGGCATGGTGGTCACGGCCACGCAACCGGCCTTGACGATCGCCAGCCAGCACGCAGCCAGCATGGGATGGTTGGCGCCGCGCAGCAGCACGCGGCTACCGGTGGGCAATTGCCAGTCGCGTCGAATCACCTGCACGATGCAGTCGACCTGCTCTTGCAACTGGGCATAGGTCCAGATCAGACCGGCACCGCGCAGCGCCACACGATCACCATGCCCTCGCTGGACATGGCTGTCGAGCAGTTCGTAGGCGGCATTGAGGCGGTGGCTGTAGCGCAGACCGCGAGGAGGTGGTAGCAGCACCGGCCACTGCTCCTGCGGTGGTAGATGGTCGCGGCTAAAGCAGTCCTGATGGCCTGAGGGCAGCAGATCGCTCATGCGCGTCCGAGCCCGCCTAGGGCACAGCCTTGGCGGGTGCGGCTTGCCAATCGGGCGCGACCAGCCGCCGCTTGCCATCGTTCGAGAGGCGCAGTCCGGGTGCGTCCAGCTCCAGTCGGTCCCAAAGCTGGCAGGTCACCTGCTTGTGCTTTTGGTCCAGACCCTCACAGTAGTTGGTGTATTCACACAGGCGAACCTGATCGCCATGACCCAGCCAGGTTTTCAGGGCCCAGTCCGGATCGGCCAGGCTCTGCCTGGCCGTGCCCACCACGTCGCAGTCGCCGTTGGCCAACATGCCTTCGGCCATCTCGAAGTTATGCACGCCGCCGGTGCACACCACCGGAGTGTGCAGGCCGGCTTGCCGAATTGCGTGTCGGATGTGCGCGGTCGCCTGACGGTTGCGGCCGAAGGGCCCTTGCGGGTCGGACAGGTATTGCGGCATGCATTCGTAGCCGCTGCGACCGGTGTAGGGATAGGCGGCCTGGCCGATGCCCGGTTGTTTGGCATCATCAAATTTGCCGCCGCGGCTGGTGGAGAGGAAGTCCATGCCGGCCCGGGCCAACTGCACGCCGTACCAGGTGCTGTCTTCAAGGGTGCTGCCCCCTTCGATGCATTCTTCAGCCAGAAAGCGGCAGCCCACGGCGTAGTCTGTGCCGACGGCGCTGCGCACGGCGGCGTAGACCTCCAGTGGCAGGCGGACACGCTCCTCACGTGAGCCGCCGTAGCCATCGCTGCGGTGATTGGTGGCCGACAGAAAAGAGGCCATGGTGTAGGCATGCGCATAGTGCAGCTCCACACCATCAAAGCCCGCATCACGGGAACGCACCGAAGCCTGGGCAAACAGAGTGGGCAGCTCTTGTGGCAGTTGCCGGATGTGGGGCAGGTGCAGATCATTGACCTGCTCGCGTGCGCCGTATTGCAGGGCTTGCCAGTCGCGCGCATCAAGCACCCGCTCCCAGCCTGCCTCTCCCAGCTCGAAGAGTTTTTGCCGGGCTTGTTCGGCAGGCTGATTTTTTAAGCCTGCACGCTCGATCAAGGCTGGGCTCAGCTGCAGATGACGCTCAAAAAACACCTGCGGGTCGGGTCGGCGCCGGATGCGCAAGAAGTCGATCACCTGAATCAGCAGGCGGGTGTGACCGCTGCTCGCCTCGTGGACGGCGCGTGTGAGGCGACGCAGGCCGTCGACATAGCGGTCATCACCGATGCGCAGCAAGGGCCCGCTGGGCACATCGCGAATGCCGGTGGCCTCGACCACGATGGCGCCCGGCTGTCCTTTGGCAAAGCGGGCGTACCACTGGATCACATCTTCGGTGACTTCGCCCTCTTCGTTGGAGCGCCAGGGCACCATGGCCGGCACCCAGGTGCGATGCCGCAACTGCAGGGGGCCGAGCTGCACCGGGCTGAACAGGCGGGCCGCTTGCGCTTGGGCGCGGTCAGGGATCCGCCCGTGCGATGGGAAAAATTTGATGCGCTCGGGAGGTTTCCACATGAGGGGTTCGGGTGTCTCACACCCAGGCCTGAATCACGTAATCGTAACTGGCCTGGGCGTTGAACATATCGACCCGCTGCAGCCGGATCTTCCACTGGCCCTGTTGCTTGACCAGATGGTGCCGGTAGCTGCCGCCGAAGTGGCGCACCCGATCGCGCCGCACCTCCATCATCTGGAAGGCGGTGTAGGTGGACAAGCTGTCGCCTTGCATCTGCTCGACCAGTGTGGTGCCCAGCAAGTGGTGCGTCGCCCATTGCGCCGCTTGCGACCAGGCATTGGGGTGCAGCAGACGGTTGGCGCGGATTTCCATCAACAGACGGTCTTCGGCAAAGATGGACGGCTGCGAGGCCCAGTCGGTTTGCTCGGGGGCGGCGGGCATCCAATACACGCCATCTTCGGTGAACAAGTCCATCCACTCCGACCAGCGGCGTGCATCGAGCATGGTGGCCTGCTGGGCCAGCAGGACCTCGACCTCGCGCAGCAGGGCGGCGTCGACACGGATGTTGTGAGGGATGTAGCCCACCGCGCTTTCGCGGCTTCGGCCCATGTGGTCCGGCGCGATCGATTCGGCCCCGGTGAGCGATTGCACGGCCTCGATGACGACGCCGCTGCCCAGGGCTTGCTTGACTTCAGGTTGTGACATGGTGCGCTCCTCTCAGGCCGTGACGGGGGTTTGGGCGCGGCTCATGTAGTTACGCCAGGCCTTGAACTGGTTGCGCATCACCACTTCGGAGGTGCCGTTGTTTGAATAGAGCACGCCGTCTTTTTCGGTGTCACCGCCCATGTTGCGGTGAAAGCTCACCCAGTCATTGCCCTTGGCTTGCAGACCATTCTGGCCACGCGTCCAGTTCTCAAGGTCGTCGGCATTGATCATGGTCGCTGGCGAGTTGACCAGGTTGAAGTACCACATCGAGCGGCGGTAGATCGCCTCGGGCGCGCCCTTGAGCCGGAAATGCCAGATCTCCGACAGCGTCTTGTCCGGGCCCAGCGGGCGCAGGCAGCGCAGCTGCTGCAGCGGCGACTGCACCGAGAGATACGGGTAGATCAGCACGTGGTGGATGCTGCGCGAGAGGAATTCTTCGGTCTTCTCGGGGCCGTAGGCCTTGCGCATCAGGGCCTCGTATTCCAGGGTGTCCGGGTCTTGCGGTCGCAGGCCCATGTAGGCCTTGAGGATGCCGTGGCCGTGCGGGAAGTTCACCGTTTGCACCGAATCCCACTGGTCGAAGCTCGATGCAAAGGTCGAGAGGTAGTGAAAGTGCAGCGGCGCGTTGCCTTGCTGTTCCTTGACGCGCTTTTCCACGCGCCGGGCCGAGACCCCGGTGGACTGGTGCGTCACCGAAGGGTGCAGGGCATCGAGCTGGTTTTCCATGAAGAACTTCCAGTTGGAATGCTGCACCACCCGGTGACAAACAGGTACCACCTCGACCTCGCCCTCGGGCGAGCGGTCGCACATGTCGTCAAAGGCCACCCTTGCATCACCCAAAAACTCGAGCAAGGAGGGGCCGCTGGGGCTAAGGCTGGCAAACACAAAGCCGCGATAGCTGTCGACCCGCGCTGCGCGGGCCATGCTGCAGTTGGGATCATCGGTGCTCAGACGGGTGCCTTCGTAACCCTGCATCAGCGGAATGGCCCGGACCTTGCCGTCAAGGTGAAAGCTCCACGCGTGGTAGGGGCAGACAAAGCTGCTACCGGTGTTGCCACTGTGGCTGCCGCAGACCTGCACACCACGGTGCGGACAGCGGTTGTAGAGCACATGAATCTGCCCGTCCTTGGCCCGCACCATCACCATGGGTTGGCGGCCAATTTGCAAAGTCTGAAATTGGCCGGGTTCTTTGACCTGCGACTCATGG
>JBILUT010000090.1:0-6235 GCA_044370875.1 Polaromonas sp.
GGGGCACATTCTCGTACACCCGGCCCTGGTATTGAAAGCGCGGTACCGGATCGCCCGGTGGAATGGGCGTCGGGTCAAGAAAGCCGTTGTCCTTGACGTTGATGAAGAACTGGGCGGTGGCCGAGTTCGGATCGTTGGTGCGCGCCATCGCCACGGTGCCGTTGAGGTTGAGGGGACCACCACGGGCGAGCGATTCACGGCCTTCATGCGCTATGGGTGCGCGTGTCGGCTTTTGCTGATAGCGCGTGTCGAAGCCGCCGCCTTGAATCATGAAGCCATCGATGACCCGGTGAAACACCGTGCCGTCATAGTGCTTGTCCCTGACGTATTGCAGAAAATTCTCGACCGTGCGGGGGGCTTTGTCGGCGTAAAGCTCGATCGTAAATTCCCCCTCGCTGGTGACAAAACGCACTTTGGGGGTGGTCTGGCCCAGCGCGACAGCGCCGATCAGGTTGCAAACCACCAGAGTGCTGGCCAGTATGAGTCGTGATAACAAGCGCAAAGACATCGTGGTGGGTCTGAAGGTTGGGTGTCAGGGTCGGCCGGCCGCATTGAGCATCTGCCGGATCTGATCCATCTTCAGACGAATTGAAGACCGACCCGGTTGGATCTGCAGGGCTTTGGCATAGGAACGTGCGGCCAGTTGTGCCAGCACGTCACCCAGATTTTCGTGGGCGGTGGCGTAGCTGGGGTCGTTGCGAATCGCTGTCTCAAGGTGCGCGCGGGCCTGGTCGAGCTCTTGCCGCGCAGCCAGAAGAACCGCCAAATTGTTGTAGGGCTCGGGCAGCTCCGGGTACTCACGGGTTAGCAACAGAAACACCTCTTCGGCTTCTTGCTTGCGCCCGCCTTCCGAAAGTGCCACACCCCGCAAGAAACGCATCTGCGGGTCACGGGGCTTTTCGGCCAGATAGACGTCGGCCCGGGCCAGGGCCTTGTCAAGTTGGCCGCTGCTGGTTAGTCGGTTGACTTCGGTGTAAGCATCAGTTGCGGCCGATACGCTCATCGCGGCCAGGGCCAGCGTCATCAGCACAATACGTACGAGGTGACGCAGTGACGCGGAGAAATGAGGGAGTGGTTGGGCAGCGATCATGGCCAGGGAAGCGGAGGTCTGTATCGACAGGGCGCGCAAGCGGGCCGATGGAATCGGGCCAGCCTAGGGTCGACCCGAGGTCTGCCGGGTACAGACTGCCCAAAAGTGTAGCGCAGCGTTATAGTTGCCGTCAGCCGGGGCTTTGTTTTTTTGGGCATTGTTTTCGCGGCCCTGCTTCTGATCCGCATCCACATGAGCTTACGCATCTACAACACGCTTTCGCGTGCCGTGGAAGATTTTTCCCCGCTGCAGCCCGGTCATGTCCGCATGTATGTGTGCGGCATGACCATCTACGACCTGTGCCACATCGGTCATGCACGCATGATGATGGCCTTTGATGTGGTTCAGCGTTGGCTCAAGGCCAGCGGAATGCGCGTCACCTACGTGCGCAATATCACCGACATTGATGACAAGATCATCAAGCGGGCGGTTGAGCGCGGCATCACCATCGGCGCATTGACGCGCGAGATGACGCAGGCCATGCACCAGGATATTGCAGCCCTGGGCATTGAGCCGCCCTCGGTGGAGCCTCGGGCCACTGAATATGTTCCGCAGATGCTCGACCTGATCGGCCGCCTGCAGGCCAAGGGCTTGGCCTACCAGGCCGATAACGGCGATGTGAATTTTGCGGTGCGCAAATTTGCCGGTTACGGCAAGCTCTCGGGCAAGTCCATTGATGAGCTGCGCGCCGGCGAGCGCGTTGCGGTTGCCGACGGCAAGCACGATCCGCTGGACTTTGTGCTCTGGAAATCGGCCAAGCCCGATGAGCCGCAGGAGGCCAAATGGCCCAGCGCTTATGGTCCGGGCCGGCCGGGCTGGCACATTGAGTGCTCGGCCATGAGTTGCCAGACCCTGGGCGAGAGCTTTGACATTCATGGTGGCGGGGCCGATCTGCAGTTTCCCCATCATGAAAATGAGATCGCCCAAAGCGAAGGCGTGAGCGGCAAGCCCCTGGCGCGTTTTTGGATGCACAACGGTTTCGTGCGTGTGGACAACGAAAAGATGTCCAAGTCTCTGGGCAACTTCTTCACCATTCGCGATGTGCTCCAGCGCTACGATGCCGAGACCGTTCGATTTTTCATGGTGCGCACCCACTACCGCAGCCCGCTCAATTACAGCGACGCTCATCTCGACGATGCCCGCAGCGCCCTCAAGCGGCTCTACACCGCGCTGGAATTGGTTAAACCCGCGCCGGTGCAGGTGGACTGGTCGCAACCGATGGCATCGCGTTTTAAGGCCGCCATGGACGAAGACTTTGGCACCCCCGAGGCGGTGGCCGTTCTGTTTGATCTGGCCGGTGAAGTCAACCGCAGCAAGTCGCCTGACGATGCAGGTTTGCTGCGCGCCCTAGGCGCAACCCTTGGGCTCTTGCAGGGCGACCCAGCCGCCTTTTTGCAGGCCGGCGTCCAGGTAGACCGGCAAGACATTGAGGACTGGGTGGCTCGCCGTGCCGCCGCCAAGGCCGCGCGTGATTTCGCCTTGGCCGATCAGATCCGGCAGGATTTGCTCTCGCGCGGCATTGTGCTCAAGGATTCGCCCACTGGCACCACCTGGGAAGCGATCTCATGAAGACCCTGGCCAAGACCGGGCCGGCAAGCGCCGAATTGACCCAGGCCGCGCCGGTCAGCATCACGGTGCCTGGCTACTGGCAGGAGGCCTGCACGCATCTGGTCAAGCGCGATCGGGTGATGAAGCGTTTGATTCCGCAGTTCGGCCAAGCCTGCCTGCAATCGCGCGGCGATGCTTTCGTCACTTTGGCCCGCAGCATTGTGGGTCAGCAAATTTCAGTCAAGGCTGCGCAGAGCGTCTGGGACCGCTTTGCCAAGTTGCCGCGTCAGATGACGCCGCGTAATGTGCTCAAGCTCAAGGTCGACGACATGCGCTCGGCTGGCCTGTCAGCCCGCAAGATCGAGTACCTGGTGGATCTGGCGCTGCACTTTGATTCAGGCGCGGTGCATGTCAAGGCCTGGGAAACGATGGGTGATGAAGCCATCATCGAAGAATTGGTGAGCATACGCGGCATTGGCCGCTGGACCGCCGAGATGTTTCTGATCTTTCATCTGATGCGTCCCAATATCCTCCCCCTCGATGATGTCGGCCTGATCAATGGCATCAGCCAGAATTATTTTTCTGGGGAGTCCGTCAGCCGCAGCGAGGCGCGCGAGGTGGCTGCGGCCTGGGCGCCATATTGCACCGTGGCAACTTGGTATATTTGGCGCTCACTCGACCCTTTGCCGGTAGAGTACTAGTCTTCCAGGCGGGGCCCCGTGGCAGCGGCCCACGCGGGCAGGGACGGCGCGATTGCACAAGAAGGAACAGCACATGCCCAAGAAAGTCTTTCTCGATTTTGAGCAACCCATTGCCGATCTCGAGGAAAAGATCGAGGAGCTGCGTTACGTCCAGACCGAATCAGCGGTCGACATTTCTACCGAGATCGAGCAGCTGTCGAAGAAAAGCCAGCAGCTGACCAAAGACATCTACAGCGACCTTACGCCCTGGCAGATCACCAAGATTGCCCGCCATGCCGAGCGACCTTACACCCTGGATTACATCAGCGAAGTCTTCACCGATTTCGTAGAACTGCACGGCGACCGACACTTTGCCGATGACCTGAGCATCGTCGGCGGTCTGGCCCGGTTCAATGGCTCTGCCTGTATGGTCATTGGGCAGCAAAAGGGCCGCGACACCAAAGAGCGTGCGGCCCGCAACTTTGGCATGACCAAGCCTGAGGGCTATCGCAAGGCCTTGCGTCTGATGAAACTGGCCGAAAAATTCAAATTGCCGGTCTTCACCTTTGTCGACACCCCCGGCGCCTACCCAGGCATCGATGCCGAGGAGCGCGGGCAGTCCGAGGCCATCGGTCGCAATATCTTTGAGATGGCCCAACTTGAGGTGCCCATCATCACCACCATCATCGGTGAGGGCGGCTCGGGCGGCGCACTCGCGATCTCGGTGGCCGATCAGGTCATCATGCTGCAGTATTCGGTGTATTCGGTCATCAGCCCCGAAGGCTGCGCCTCGATTCTTTGGAAGACGTCCGACCAAGCGCAGGCGGCCGCCGAAGCTCTGGGCATTACCGCACACCGGCTCAAGGCGCTGGGGCTGATCGACAAGATCGTCAACGAGCCGGTAGGCGGCGCCCATCGCGACCCGCGTCAGATGGCCTCGTTCCTCAAGCGCGCCCTCGGTGACGCGCTGCGGCAAGTCTCTGACCTGAAGGTCAAGGAGCTGCTGGAGCGCCGCTACGAACGCTTGCAAGGCTATGGCCGATTCAACGACACCCGGGCCGAGTCGCGCTGATTCGTCGGTGCCAGCTCAAGGCGCGCCCGAGCCGGCCCCTGCGCCGGCTTTTTCACAGCCGCAAATGCACGACCCCCTGCAGTCTGCCTTGTGGGACTTTGCCAAGCGTCACTCGGTCACTTGGCCGGCTGCGGTGGCCTACAGCGGCGGCGCGGATTCATCGGCCTTGTTGCATGCGGCGTCCCAATGTTGGCCGGGCCAGATCAGGGCTATTCATGTGCATCATGGCCTGCAAGCAGCGGCTGACGATTTCGAGCGACATAGCCGTGAGGTCTGTGAGGCCCTGTCAGTCCCGCTGGAAGTGCGTCGCGTGCAAGCCCAGCCTCAGTCTGGCCAGAGCCCCGAAGATGCCGCACGCCGTCATCGTTATGCTGCCTTGGCCGATGCCGCACGTCAGCAGGGTTGCCGGTGGGTCATGCTGGCCCAGCATGCCGACGATCAGGCCGAAACTGTGCTTCTCGCGCTGGGCCGCGGGGCCGGTCTGCCCGGCTTATCGGCGATGCCCGAATGGTTTGAGCGCGAAGGCATGTCCTTTGCGCGCCCCGTGCTGCAATGGCCCGGCGCCGGCTTGCGCCAGTGGCTTTGTGAGCGCGGACTGGGTTTTGTCGATGACCCGACCAACAGCGACGAGCGCTACAGCCGCAACCGCTTGCGCGCACGCCTGATGCCCGTGCTGGCCGAGGTCATGCCGCATTACCGACAAACCTTGGCTCGCTCAGCGCGCCATGCTGCGCAGGCCCAGCTTCTATTGGCGGAGCTCGCGCAAGACGACCTCAAGCGCACTGGTTGTCCGCCGGCCATCGCGGCTTTGCAGACCCTCTCCAGGTCGCGGCAGGCCAACTTGCTGCGTCACTGGCTGGCAGTGCAGCATGCCGCTCGGCCCAGCGCTGTGCAACTGGACGAACTGCTGGAACAGGTGGCCGACTGCACGACCCGCGGGCATCGCATTGCCCTTAAGGTGGCCGGCGGCCAAGTCTGCCGTCAGGGCGCTGGCCTGGTCTACTTGCCTCAGTAAGCTGCGCTGGGTTGCCCTTTTATAATTCTCGGCTTTTGCCGGCTGCAGCCAGCGTTATGCGGCTTTTTTGCGCGCCCACCCTGTTGAAACTCCATGTCTTTGATTGTTCATAAATACGGCGGCACATCGATGGGCTCGACCGAGCGCATCCGCAATGTTGCCAAGCGCGTGGCCAAGTGGGCGCGTGCCGGCCATCAGATGATCGTGGTGCCCAGCGCCATGAGCGGCGAGACCAACCGCTTGCTGGCCCTGGCCAAGGAACTGGCGCCCGCTAAGGCCGATGTGGCCTACAACCGTGAGCTTGACCAACTGGCCGCTACCGGCGAGCAGGTCTCATCGGCCTTGCTTGCCATTGCCTTGCAGGCTGAAGGCATGGATTCGGTTAGCTACGCCGGCTGGCAGGTGGCCATCAAGACCAACTCTGCATACACCAAGGCCCGCATCGAATCGATCGATGACGCGCGTGTGCGCGCCGATCTGGCCAAGGGCAGAGTGGTCATCATCACGGGCTTTCAAGGCGTCGATGAAAACGGCCACATCACCACGCTCGGTCGCGGCGGCTCTGATACATCGGCGGTTGCAGTGGCTGCAGCCATGAAGGCCAAGGAGTGCCTCATCTACACCGACGTCGACGGGGTCTACACCACCGACCCCCGTGTGGTGCCCGAGGCCCGTCGCCTCAAGACCATCAGCTTCGAGGAAATGCTGGAGATGGCCTCGTTGGGGTCCAAGGTGCTGCAAATTCGCTCGGTCGAGTTTGCCGGCAAATACAAAGTGCCCTTGCGGGTGCTTTCGAGTTTTACCGCTTGGGATATCGACATCAACGAGGA
>JBILUT010000053.1:0-8071 GCA_044370875.1 Polaromonas sp.
GGCCAGGTTGTAGGCCACGTTGTACAAGCCCAGCGACCAGGTGCCCAGCAAGCGGCTGATGAACACACGGTCCAGATGATTGAGGCTCCAGTTGACCAGATTGGTCATGAACACCGCCTGGCCGACACCGAGCATGTCGCGGGCGCGGCCATACCAAAAAAGGGGCCGCACGGAGTGCGGTCGGATCAGCAGACTGCTCAGTGTCACCAGGCCCGCCTGGACCAGCCAGGCGCTCACCAGTGCATTCACGCCGGCATCGCTCCAGGCCAAGGGCAGACCGACCAGTCCGTAGCCGATCAGGTAGCTCATCAGTTGGATCAGGCCCAGACTGCGGAAGTCCAGTGCGCGAGTCAGCAGATGCGTGGCGGGCGCTGCGGCGGCCTGCAGCAGGCAGCCCAGCGACATCCAGCGGATCACCGACTCGGCCGCAGGCTCGCGCAGAGCCTGAGCGATGGCCTGAGCCGAGGCTTGCAGTGCCAGCAGGGCGGCCACGCCCAACAGCAGCTGCCAGGTCCAGGCAAAGCGGATGTCTGCGTCTTCCAGTTGAGCGCGCTGCATCAAGTTCCAACTCAGGCCGAAGCCGGCCAGAAAGCCAGCCAGGGTGAGCGTGACCAGACCGATGGCAAACACGCCGAAGACTTGCGGCCCGAGCAGGCGCGCGAGCAACACTTGGATCAGCAGCTGCAGCAGCACACGGGCTGCAGCAGTCAGCACACTCCAGCGTACGGCCCGTACGCCCGGTCGACCCAGGGGCAGACTCACGGTAGGGTCCGATGGGCAAAGGCGTTGAGGGAGCGCATGGCCCCAATCGTGGCCGGCGTATGTTGCTTTGCATGTCGGTGTCCGCCTCAGCGGTCCGTAGGTGCGAAGCCCTGCGCAAGCGACTTCAGGTCATGATGCTGTCTCTTGCCGCTGCGTCCTGCGGGGCCCTCGCATTGGGCTCCCGAAAATGCTCAGATCCAGAGCTTGATCCGCAGGTAGTCGATCAGACGGCGGGTAGCGACCCAAGCCAGGGGCCGCCAGCCCACCGAGATTTTGGCCACCCCCGTCATGCCAGGCCGCCACCAGTTCTGGGCTGCACCCTCAATGGCCAGCCGCACTGCAAAGGTGTTCTCGCCGTCGACCACTGAGGCCAGCGGGATGATGCGCTCGACCGTCAACTCATGCGTCAGGGCTGGCTCAGCCAGCAGCGTCAGCCGGGTCTTTTGCCCCAGAGTCACATGCCCCAGGTCTTTCTCCGGCACGGCCGCTTCGACATAAAGTGACGACAGGGCGGCAATCTTGACAATGGTGTCGCCGCGCCGCACCGCACCGCCGAGGTTCTTGCCCGGCTCGCCCTCGATCACCACGCCGTCCATGGGAGCGATCACAGCGGCAGCCTTGACACGCTGCTGAATTTGCGCGAGCTTGGCCTGAGCCTGCAACACCTGGGCTTCGGCCACCTGCATCTCGGAGAGCTGATTGACGGCGCGACGCTTTTCCGCTTCTCGGCTGGCTTGGGCAATCTCGGCCTGAATGCTGGCACGCTCCAGCGCCAGTTCACGCGTTCCCACAGCAAACAGGCGGTCACCCACGCGAACCTGCGAGCCTGGCTGAACTGCGCTTGATTCCAGGTAGCCGTCGAAGGGCGCGCCCACAAAGGCCATGGTGTCCGTCTTGACCGTGGCGCCGGCTGTGACGTTGTGGGGCCAGGGGATCAGGCCTACGGCCAGCACGGCGGTGGTCAGGATCAGGGCCAGGTGGCGACCGGTCACGGTGCGCGGTCGAAGCGCGCGGGGCAGGCTGTGGACGATCTCGCGACCCAGGCGCACGGGCAGGGCCCGACTGCGATGATGTCCGTGCAGTAGCGGTTGCAAGGCCATGTCGGCATACAAGCGCAGTGCCCAACGTTCGGCGTTGGTGAAGGCCATCGCCTGCCGCTCGACGGTGATGCTGCCCCAGGGCCGGTCGGTTTCTCCAGCCGCACCAGGCTCAATCAGGGGCAGGGTGTAGACATGGCCGGGCTGCTGCATCAGCGCGTAGCGCTCATGCGCGCGACGAACCGTCTTGTCCTGGCTGGGCCAAGCGATTTCCTGGCCCTGACTCAGCGCCTCCTGACCCGCTTCCTCCAACAGGGTGGACAGCTCGCTGCGCCGATCGAGTTTCTCGGCATGGCTCAGCGCCCTGAGCTTGAGCCCCTCGCGGGCGCGCCAGCACACGGCCACGGATTGACACGCAAAGCGTTCGGCCAGATCGTTGGCCAGGATCAGCGCAGCACCGTCCAGGGAATCCGCGGACTGCAGCAGGCGGCCCACTGTCTCAAGCACCTGAGCCAGCCTGGCAGCATCGCGCTCGTGCTGGCGCGCCTGCCGGTCACGTTCAAAAATCCGTGGCAGCCAGGACAGAGCTGCGAGCGCAGCCGACTCCCGCGCGCTCTGGCCCTCCGCTTCAGGCAGCAGGCAGGCTAAACAGACTTCGCGCTGCTCTGAAATTCGCAGTGCAGCCATTCCGATGCGCGGGCCGCTGCCCTCGCGGACGATGGCCCAACCCTGTCGCCTCGCCTGTTGCCACGCATGGGCACCGATGTTCTGCAGCCAGGCTGGGTCAGCCCCCGAAGCGGGATCTTGGGTCAGAACTTGCAAGGCAGCGGTGGGCGATGCATCGGGCCGCCAGCACACCAATGCGGCCTGCGCCGACAACACCATTCGAGCGACTTGAGCCAGCTGCTGCCAGTATTGGGTGGGTGTTCCCTGCCACTGAGCCAGCTGCTCAAGCCACAGCCCGGTTGGATCGACGAGCGCGTGATCAAGTTGCGAATTCAAAAGCCATCCCTCTCGAGTTCGGTGTCCTGTTCCAGAATGTTCTGGCGCTGACGGAAAGACAGCCGGGTGGCCCGATTCTGCGCCATGCGAACCACCAGCTGGGCCAGCGGTCGCCGCAGCGGTGGCAGGCCACGGTGGCTGATGGCCCACAGCCAAGCCAGCGCCGGCGGCAGGAAGCGTCGCAGCAGTTCATCATCGAGGGCGACGAAAACCTGTACCGAGCCAGGATCGCCCTGGCGAGCGCATCGACCGATCAGTTGTCGATCGATGCGCGCATAGTCGTTGACTTCAGCCACGATCACATGCAGCCCTCCGGCGGCATGTACCGCCGGGTCGAGCGCAATGTCGGTGCCGCGGCCAGCCATGTTGGTGGCAATCGTGATGGCGCCGGAGCGGCCGGCTGCGGCGACGATGGCACTTTCTCGCTCGTGTTCGAGCGCGTGCAGTACGTCCACCCGCGCGTCGGGCAGACGCCTGCGCACACACTGGCCCAGTAACCGGCTCGATCTGACGCTGCGCAGACCGATCAGTACGGCGCGTCCCTGCTTGACCAACTCCTCGCAGGCTTGCGCCACGGCCTCAAATTTTTCTGCCTCGCTGCGCAGCACCCGCAGGCCCTGGTGTCGGCGCCGGATCGGGCGGTGCGTCGGAACCTGCACAGTGGTCAGGCCATAGACCTCGGCAAATTCCTTGCGCGCTTCGCGAGCGGTACCGGTCATGCCCCCCAGTCTGGCAAACCGTCGAAAGAAACGCTGGAAGCTGGAGCGGGCCGAGACCTCGCTCGGCGGCGAGATCGGCAGCCCGAGGCTGGCCTCGAGCACCTGCTGCATGCCCAGCGACAAAGTACGCTGCTGCGCCAGCCGTCCGGTCAGCTCATCAACCAGGATGACCTTCTCGCCCTCGACCACATAGTGCTGGTCGCGAACCATCAAGTGCATGGCATACAGGGCCATTTGGACCAGCTCCTCGGCCCGGTCGACCCGCCGCCAGAAAGGCGGCATGTCGCGGGCAAGCTGCTGCAACAGGGATCGACCGCCGGGTGTCCACTCGATGTGCCGCAGCGCCTTCTCGATCTTGAAATCCTCCTTCTCACGCAGCCCCCGTGCCAGGGTCACCGCTTCACGAGCGGCTTGCTCGAGCAGATCGTCAGGCCGCTGCGCCGAAATAATCAGGGGTGTCACGGCCTCGTCGATCAGTACGCTGTCGGCCTCATCGACGATCACCTGATGTACGCCGCGCATCACCACCCCTTGTACCCCGGCCTGCTCTCCATGGCGGGCAGCGCCGAGAGCGAAACGGGTGCGATAGGCGCCTTGACCCAGCGCCAGCCCATCGCGCAGGTGATCGGCCAGCAGGTCTTTGGCCGTGGTGTAGACGATGTCGTGCTGATAGGCCGATCCGCGCGCTTGCGGTGGTGTTTCTCCGGTAACGCTTGCTGCGGAGACTTCACAAAGTGAAAACAGCGGCAGGCCAATCTGGGCATCGCGCGCGGCCAGGTAGTCGTTGGCTGTCACCACATGACAGGGCAGACCGCGCCAGGCCGCTACCACCGCCGCCATGGCTGCGGTCAGGGTCTTGCCTTCGCCGGTGGCCATTTCCGCCAGCCGCCCTTCGAGCAAAGCCAGTGCGCCAATCAGTTGCTCGAGGTGAGGCGAGAAACCGTGCACGCGCCGTACCGCTTCAGCCACCACAGCCAGTGCCCGAAGGTCGGCGGCTGTGGAACGGCGATCAAGGCCGGTGCTGCCGTTCATCTTGCAATCGGCGGCCGCCTCCCGAAGGACTTGCTTGAAATCGGGTTCGTTCAGAAGGGTCCAGGCCGAGGCGTTGACCTGCACCTCGCGGGCCAGGCGCCTGAGCCTGGGCAGTGGACGCAGCCAGCGACCGGCCAAAGCACCGAACCAGCGACCCCAGCGATCGAGGACCGTGGACTGCGGCTCGCTTTTGTGACTATCGAGCACGCGCAAGCGCACCGACGGGCTGGCTGTGCCGGTGGATTCATCGGACCAGATGCTCGGTCCGGTAGTTTTATGAATGAAGCGAGCCAGAACCCTTTGCAGGGCCTGGTCGGTCGATGCTGCACGGGCCGGTGTCATACCTGGTAGCGCCTTTGGAAGAACTGCTGCGCCCATTGCCACAGCCGCTCGGCCAGGGGACGAGCCGGCAGTTGAACACGGATCCAGCCTGAGCGGCCATTGCGCGAGGCGGCCTCCGGTCCCTGGCTGGTGCTCGAACCGAGCTGTGCCCGCAGCAGGAAGAACTGTTCGACTGCCTTGCGACCGGTTTGGTCCTGCGCCGACACGGCCAAATCGCCACCAGCCAGGGGCGTGAGCGCTGCCGACGGCAGTTCCTTCTGCGAGTGAGGCACCACCGTGAGCGCGGTGACCCGGTGTTCGGTGGCTCGTTCTCCTTCAATGCGGACCTGGCTGCCTTCGGCCTTCAGCCGATCCCAGTTGAGCGAAGCCTCCTGTTTGACTACGCCCAGGAAGATGTGGCTGCGCTCGTCCACCACGCGGCCGAGCTCCTTGCCTCGCGCCACCCAGTTGCCAGCCAGATGGATGGCATCGGTGCTGTGCCACAGTCCATCATGCGGAGCTCGCATTCGCAGGGCCTGGATTTGCTGCAGGATGTAGGCTTGGGTCTGCATCAGCGTACTGAGCTTCTCGCGGATCGGTCCGAGATCGACCGAGGCTTCGGTGAGTGCCTTGCGCTCCTGAGCCCGAGCCTGGGTGATCTGCGCCCGCACCGCCCGCAGCTCCTCATCGAGCTCGGGGTTTTCAAGGTCGATCAACAGCTGGCCGGCCGCCACCCATTGGCCGCTCGAGGCGTGGACCTTCACGATGCGGGCACTGCTCTGGCTAAACAGGGTGGTGTTATTTCCTGCCTCCACCACCCCGCGAAGCACCCGACTCTCAGGCACAGGCATCCAGAACAGCAGGGCGAGCAACAGCAGCACCGCTGCGGCGCTCAGGCGTAATTTGCCCTGTTGCTGATAGAGGAACAAGGGGTTGCGCAAGGGGCGGATCACTTTCTTAAGCGGAGCCACGAAGCTGCTGTAGAGCAGCGCCAGACCGACCACCAACCCCAGCCCCCAGTACTGGTCGGCCACAAAGAGCACGATACCGAGCATGACCGCCCAGCGGTAGACGTTAGATCCTGCGAAGAAAAGGGCCAGCGCAGCGTGACGGCGCGGACTCACCCGATCGACATCAGCGGTGTCGGGCTGCCCGAGAACGCGCGCCTTCCACCATCGCATGAACTGCTGCTGAGCCGATTCATGCAGGTTGGCAAGGCCCAGGGCGTCGCTGAGCACGTAGTAGCCATCAAAGCGCATCAGCGGATTGATGTTGAAAATGAAGGTGTAGACCGCAGTCGAAAACATTAGGTTGTAGGCCAGTTCATTGACCAGCCCCGGGGGACTGTAGGCCCAAACAATGGTGGCCACGGCCCCCACAAACAGGTCGGTGGCCATGCCCGCTGAGGACACCCAGGCGCGGTGCCAGCGGTTGCGAAAGGTCCAGCTGGAGGACAGGTCGACGTAGGGCAGGGGCGTGAACAGCAGCAACATCACTCCCATGGTGCGCACCTGGCCCCCGTAGTACTTGCACGCCAGGGCGTGGGCCATCTCGTGCAGGAAGTGGTTGAAGAAGATCGCCAGATACAAGGGCAGGAGATTGCCCAGTTGCAGGATCTCGCTCGCCTGCGTCCATACGCGGGGTCCAGCCAGCACGAATTCCAGCAGGGCCCAGGCCATGGTCAGAGCAATGAGCAGCCAGCTGGGCCAACTCCAGAGGCGGGCGAACAGGCTTTGGTGGCGCTTGAGCCAGGGCTCCGGATCCCACAAGGGGATACGCATGAACATCAGTTCGGAGATGCGGTTGGCCCAGGGCTTCTTTTTCTTTCGTTGGGGTCGCTCTATCAGCTTGCCTTCATCGACCCCGCCTTCGATGGCCAGCAAATTTTGCCGGTGCAAGGCGGTGATCAGCTCGAAGACCTCCTCTTGACCCGGCGCCTGGGCGGGATCCATGTCCACGGCCTGGCGCCAAAGCTCATCGATCGTCTGGCTGGGACTGAGCCGGCAGACGAAGCGGTAGGTCTGTGGCGAGAGCCGGAAGTACCCGGCATGCGACTGCTGGTGCAGCACATACCAAGGCTCGTCGCGGTAATGATGGAGCCGCGCCACCACGCCTGGCCTGAGCCCTAGGCGCAAGCCAGCGATGCGATGCCATTGGTCGTAGAAGGTTCGCTTCATGATCGGGCGCTGAAGCTGCGCCTGCGCGCTATTTTCTCTGCAAGACAGCGCTTTCGCCAGGTCGCACCCAAGCCGGCGGGTTGATCAAGTCGGCTTTGACTTCGCGAAGACCGCTGGCCGGATCCACCACGGGCGAGACAAACGTCACCCGCGCAGAGACCGTGGCTGGCGGCACCGAGCTCACTTGTACCTTCACCGCCTGGCCTTCGCGCAGGCGTCCGGTCTGTTCGGTGGGCATGTTCGCCATGAATTCGACGCGGCTGAGGTCGCACAGTCGCAGCACAGCCTCATAGGCCTGGGCACTTTCCCCTGCTTGTTTAATGATGCGGGTCACGATCCCGCTGGTGCCTGCAACCAGGTTGCGGCGCTCGAGGTTCTCCAGGGCCGTCTGGTAGTCAAGCCGCTCTGTCTCCTTGAGGGTTTTCACGCGTTCGAGCTCGGCCTGGGTGGTGCGCACCGCCAGCTCCCGGTTTTGCACTTCCTCCATGCTCACGCCGCGGTTCTCATTGAAGATGGTGCGCGCCGCTGCCAGCTGCTTGACCGCGGTTTCGTGTCGGGCCTGCGCGACCAGCAGGTCGGCCGTCCCCTGCCACTGCACCTTGCGGCGTTCGACGTCGAGCTCTTCGGCGGCTCGGTCGAGCTGCATCAGCAGATCGCCCTTCTTGACCAGGCTGCCCTCCCGAACCTGGGCGCCAGAGATGCGTCCGGCCAGCGGAAAGGACAGTTGCAGATCGGCGGCGCAGCGGGTGAAGCCGCGAACCGGCTCGGTGGCGCTGGCTGAAACGGGGTTCAGCAGGGCCAACGCTGCCGCAAGCGAGATCAGACAGGAGCCTTTGACAGTTCCTTCAACCATGGCGGTCCTTGTGTGTTGCATCATTCCAGCCCCAGCCTGACCAGCAGGCCTCCGTTGACTTGCGAGGCCACGAAAGAAGACCGGTTGACCTGGGTCAGCGCATCAGCCAGTGCTTCGCGGGCAGTGGCAATTTCGATTTCCCGGCGCAGCACATCGAGCAGGGACTTC
>JBILUT010000054.1:0-7978 GCA_044370875.1 Polaromonas sp.
GGAGGCTCTGGCCACTGAGGTCGATGCGCTGCTGACCAAGATTCGTCGCAAGTACAAGGAGTACGGCATCAACGAAAAGCCCTTTGTGGTGGTCAAAGCCGATGGCCGCCCTGATGGCTCTGGCATCGTGACCGTGCGCGACGTCAAAGACCTTGATACGCTGAATCTGGAGCCGCCACCCGGTGTTATGCGAGCCGCCGAGGTGATCGTGCAGGAGGGCGTCCTGACCAATGAGCGGGTCAACGAGGCGGTGGCCGAGCCGGTGGTTTATATGATGGATCGCTACGTGGTCGGCGGCTTCTACCGAATTCATGCCGAGCGCGGTATTGACGAGAACCTCAACACGCCCGGTTCGTCCTTTGTTCCCTTGGCTTTTGCCGACAGCGGTCGCTTGCCGCAGCCGGGCGAAAAACCGGGCTCGAGCAGCCCCAACCGTTTTTACCTCTACGGTGTGATCGCTCGTCTGGCATTGCTGGCGGCCAGCTACGAGCTGGAAAGCACCGATCCGCACGCAGAAACTTACGATTAAGCCGGGAAGTTGCTGCACTGCAACAAAATGGACTGAATTCGTAAAGCGTCCGTCTTTTCGCTTGCTTATGCCCGGTCGCGGCCGAAAATAGGGCCTCTGACTCCTTCAGGTCGCACCGCTCCGATCGGGTGCCGCGATCTTCAAAGCTTGTCGCAGCCATCCTCTCCCTCCGCCTCTTCTCTTGCGGCCCTGGCCTTGGCAGCCATCGGCGTGGTCTACGGCGATATCGGCACCAGCGTGCTGTATGCGGTCAAAGAGGTTTTTGGCTCCGGGCATGTTCAGTTCACGCCAGCCAATGTCTACGGCGTCTTGTCGCTGTTCTTCTGGACGCTGACCACGATTGTTTCGTTCAAATATGTGCTGTTGGTCCTGCGGGCTGACAACCACGGAGAAGGTGGGCTGGTTGCCATGCTGGCGCTGGCCTCGCAGGCGGTCAAGGATAAGCCCCGATTGCGCGGAGCGCTCCTGGTGGTCGGGATCTTCGGCACTTCGCTGTTTTATGGCGATGGGGTCATCACCCCGGCCATCTCGGTGCTTTCGGCGGTCGAAGGCCTGGAGGTGGTGGACCCGGCCTTCAAACGGGCGGTGATTCCGGTGACCTTGCTGATCCTGCTGGTCTTGTTCTCAGTTCAGAAGCGCGGGACTGCGGGCATTGGCAAATTCTTCGGACCAGTCACTCTGATCTGGTTTGGCGCGCTGGCCTTGCTGGGGCTGAACCAGATTGCCAGCTACCCGAGCATCTTGATGGCTATCAGTCCGCATCACGCCCTGGGTTTTATCTGGGACAACCCGGGTACCACGTTCATCATCCTGGGCGCGGTGGTGCTGTGTGTGACCGGCGCCGAAGCGCTTTATGCCGATCTGGGCCACTTCGGCAAGGCGCCGATCCGCCTGGCTTGGTTCATCGTGGTCATGCCCGCCTTGACGCTCAATTATTTTGGTCAGGGGGCCTTGCTGCTGCGCGAGCCTGAGGCGGTCAAGAACCCGTTTTATCTCATGGCGCCGGAGTGGGCGCTGATGCCTCTGGTGGTACTAGCCACCGCCGCATCGGTGATCGCCTCGCAGGCCTTGATCACCGGCGCATTTAGTGTGACCAAGCAGGTGATTCAATTGGGCTATTTGCCTCGGCTCAATATCTTGCATACCAGTGAGCGTGACACCGGGCAGATCTACATTCCCATGGTTAATTGGGCGCTCTTTGTCGCTATCGTGCTGGCCGTGGTCATGTTCCGGTCTTCCAGCAATCTGGCCGCTGCCTATGGAATTGCCGTCACCCTGGATATGCTGATCACCACAGTGCTGACCTTCTTCGTGATCCGTTATGCCTGGCGATATCCTCTGGCCTTGTGCCTGGCCGCGACCGGTGCTTTCTTTGTCATCGATCTGGCCTTCTTTGCGTCCAATCTGATGAAGCTAATCGATGGAGGCTGGTTTCCTCTGGTCATTGGTGGGTTCGTTTTTACGCTCATGCTCACCTGGAAAGAGGGCCGGCAACTGCTCAACTCCAAAATCCGGGCGGATGCCATTGATTTGCCTTCTTTCCTGGAAGCGGTGTTCGTCAGTCCACCGGCACGGGTAGAGGGCGCAGCGGTTTTCCTGACGGCCGAGAAGGGAGCCGTGCCCAACGCGTTGCTGCACAACCTCAAGCACAACAAGGTGATGCATGCGCAAAATTTATTTGTCACCGTCGTCAATCACGAGGTGCCCTGGGTGGCTCTGGAACGGCGTCTGGAGGTCGAGGCCCTGGGGCATGATTGCTGGCAGGTGATCATTCACTACGGCTTTAAGGATGACCCGGACATTCCCAAAGCCTTGCAGGCCCTCGGCGCACAGGGCTGTGTGCTCGACAACATGACCACCAGCTATTTCCTCTCGCGGGACACGGTGATCCCAACCATCGGCGGGGGCATGTCGCCCTGGCGGGAAAAATTGTTCGCCCAGATGCATCGCAATGCCAGCGCAGCAGCAGACTTTCTCAAGCTGCCTAACAATTCGGTGGTCGAGCTCGGCTCAAAAATCGAGATCTGACCTTCGCCATGCACTTGCTGTTCATTGCCGACCCGCTGGAGTCCTTCAAGATCTATAAGGACACGACCTTTGCCATGATGCAAGAGGCCCAGGCCCGCGGGCATCGTCTCAGTGTCTGTGAGCCCAAAGACTTGACCTGGCAGCGCGGTCAGTCGGTCACGGCCTATGTGCGCGATATCACGCTCACCGGCCAGCAGGAATCCTGGTTTGAAGCGGCCCAGCAGGCCCCCAACGAGCGCCCTCAGGCCCTGCGTGATTTTGATGCGGTGTTGATGCGCAAGGATCCGCCCTTCGACAGCGAATATTTTTATGCCACCCATCTGCTCGAGCAGGCCGAGCGTGAAGGGGCTCGCGTTTTCAACCGGCCGCGTGCCTTGCGGGATCATCCGGAAAAGCTCGCCATCCTTGAGTTTCCCGGCTTCATTGCCCCGACCCTGGTCACCCGCGATGCGGCCGATATTCGGCGCTTCCACGGCGAGCACCGGGACATCATCCTCAAGCCTCTTGATGGCATGGGTGGCATGGGTATCTTTCGGGTCGGCGCTGATGGACTGAACCTCGGGGCCATTGTCGAGACGCTGAACCGGCATGGCGCCCAGACGGTCATGGTGCAGCGTTTCCTGCCCGCCATTGCCCAGGGCGACAAACGGGTGTTGGTCATTGGCGGCAAGCCGGTTCCCTTTTGCCTGGCTCGTATCCCGCAGGGCGATGAAGTGCGTGGCAACTTGGCTGCCGGGGGCCTGGGGGTGGCTCAAGCTCTTTCGGCGCGTGACTTGGAGATTGCGCAGTCTCTCGGCCCGGTTTTGGCCTCTCGTGGGCTGCTTTTGGTCGGCCTTGATGTGATTGGCGATTGCCTCACCGAGATCAACGTCACCAGCCCAACCTGTTTCCGCGAGATCACCGATCAGACTGGCTTCAATGTCGCGGCCATGTTCATGGATGCGCTGGAGTCGGCGCTCGGCTGATCGCCCGCCGCGGTCGCTCAGGATCTTGGTTCAGACCACAGTTTGCCGCCGGTGGCCCAGTTCTCCCGCTTGATGTCAGAGATGATGATGTCCACCGAGTCGGGTGAGCCGCCCAGGACCTCGACGGTGACGCGGGTGATCTCCTCGACCAGTTTCTTTTTTTGCTCGGGTGTGCGTCCCTCGAACATTTCGATGTGATAGGTGGGCATGGGTGTTGTGAGGTGAGTCGCTGAGGATCGCAATCATAGGGGCTGACTCGTCCGTGGCTCTTGAACTTTGGCGAGCCCCGAGGGCAAGAGCGCGGCGTTCGCGCCGCTGAGCTGCTAGTTTCGGGGTGCTGTCCTGCACTGGAGCGGCCATCGGACGCAAGATAATGAAGCAGACCGCTCTGGTTTAACGCTGATTTTTGGAGACTCCATGCTCTTCCGATTCAAATCCAGGAATGCCGGCGATGTGATCATGCTCGAAGCCAGCGGCAAGCGGGTGCTGGAGATCATTGGCAAGGATCCAGGGCCGCAGGGTATCGTGTTGCCCGATCAGATCCCGAAGGCGATTGCCGACTTGCAGGCTGCCGTCGAGCAGGAAGAGGCCGACTTTGCGCGCGCCAAGTCCGAGTTTGAGACCGGGCAGACCCGGGAGCCACCGGACACCGAGGCGGTGCGTTTGCGACACCGGGCACAACCCTTTGTAGATCTGTTGCGACGCAGCCAGGAAAGCGGTGACCCGGTGGTCTGGGGCGTCTGAACCTATCCGGCCGTCCAGACCCACATGGCGCACTGGGCCTCAGTCGGCCTTCGCCCCGGAGACCTTCACCACCTGCGCCCACTTGGTGTGCTCGCTGTCGATCAGCCGTACGAATTCTTGCGGCGTGATGCCGCCGGGGATGGCTCCCTGAGCCTGCATTTTTTCCTTGATACCGGGGTCGTTGAGCGCTCGTGCTACCTCACGCTGGATGCGATTGACGGTATCGGTGGAGGTACCCGCCGGGGCCAGCAGGCCAAACCAACTGCTCGCGTCAAAGCCTTTGAGCTTCACCGCTTCCTCGATAGTCGGCAAATCTGGCAGCGCAGAAGAGCGCTGGCTGCTGGTTACCGCAAAGGCGCGCAACTTGCCCGAACGAATGTGTGGCATGGATGAAGGCAGGTTGTCGAACATCACGTCCATGGTGCCCGCCATCAGATCCATCAGGGCCGGACTTGATCCGCGGTAGGGCACATGCACCATGAAGACGCCCGCCTGGCTCTTGAACAGTTCGCCGGCCAGGTGGATGGATGTGCCGCTGCCGCTGGAGGCCATGTTGAGCTTGCCCGGATGGGCGCGTGCGTAGGTGACGAAGTCCTGCACGCTGTTGATACCCAGCGTCTTGGCCTTGTCGGCGCTCATCACCATCACGTTGGGTACCGCAGCAACCAGGGTGATGGGTACAAAGTCTTTGATCGGGTCGTAGGGTAATTTCTCGTAGAGCGCGCGGTTGATGCCGTGCGTACCGACCGTGCCCATCAGCAGGGTGTAGCCATCGTTGGGCGCCTTGGCCACGATTTCGGTGCCCACATTGCCGCCGGCCCCGGCTCGGTTCTCGATGACGAAGGGCTGGCCGAAGGCTTTGGCCAGTTCCGGCGCAATTGCGCGGGCCAGTATGTCGGTGGTGCCCCCGGGCGGGAAGGGCACCACGATACGAACGGCTCGGTTAGGCCAGCTCGATTGGGCTGCGGCCCAAGGCGCAGCCAAAGCCAGCGTGAGCAGAGCCGCGCCCTGCAGCAGGTGGCGGCGCGCGGATGAGGCACTCTTCATGGTCGGGTGATCTCCGGGGTGCTCCTTGCGAGCGGTGTGGCCTCTTTCAGTCGGCGAAGGCCTTGGCCGCTTCGAACACCGGACGCATCCGGTCTATTTCGGCGGCCACAAAGGCCTTGTGACCCTCGGGCGTGACCCGCTTATCGGTCACGACCAAGGCGCCCAGACCTTCCTGTTTCTTGATGAATTCAGGGTCTTTCAGGGCGCGCTGCAGCGCTTCATTGAGTTGTTTGCTGATGGCCGCCGGCGTTCCCTTGGGCGCATAAAGGCCATGCCAGATCGTCAGATTGAAGCTGCGCAGACCCATTTCTGCCAGGGTCGGGTAGTCCTTGAGCAGTTTGTGGCTGGACATCGGCTTGGCGGTGGTGACCGCAAACGCCTTGACCCGACCTCCTTCGATCTGACCGGTGGTCGAGGTGGTCTGGTCGCACATCACATCCACCTGACCGCCTACCAGGGCGTTCATGGCGGGACCGGTCCCGTTAAAGGGGATGGTGGTCATAGCCTCATTGAGCTTGATGGCCGACTGCCACATCAGGCCGCACAGGTGCGAGGCTGAGCCCAGTCCGGCATGGGCCAGATTGAGCTTGCCGGCGTTGGCGCGGATGTAATTTTCGAAGTCGCGGTAGGTATTGGCCGGCAGCTGCGGCTTGCCGATTAGCGTCATCGGCACGTCATTGATCATGCCCAAATATTCGAAGTCCTCCAGCGGTTTGTAGCCGAGCTTGCGGTACATGATGGGCGTGGTGGCCATGCCCACATGCCAGACCATCAGGGTATGGCCATCTGGAGCGGACTTGGCCACTCGGGTGGCCGCAATCGTGCCGCCCGCGCCAACCGTGTTTTCAACCACAAAGTTCGATCCCGGGATTTGCTTGTTCATGGCCACCGCCAGGTCGCGGGCCACCCGGTCGGTCGGCCCGCCTGCTGCGAAGGGCACCACCAGGGCAATGGGCCGGTTGCCAGGAAAGGACTGGGCCTGCACACTCATCGCCGCAACGGCGGCCAGAGCAAAAGTCATGAGTTTTTTCATCGGTGTCTCCTTATATCGACCAACCCATTCTAGTTGCGAGGGCCTATTGGCTCAGACGGAAAATCCCTAATCTCGACCTTCCGCAAGGTTTTCGGGCCTTTTGCCCCTACGCCTATTGGTAGCTTCTGGCGTCCTCAATGACCTTGCCGTCATTAGGCAGGCTGCCCGGTGCCACCAGTTCGATGGCGCTACGCAGTTTGGTGACATCGCGCACTGCCTCTGCGATTCGATCGGCCAGCCCTTCGGCCGCTTCCGTGGCTTCGACCTTGAGCGTCATTTGGTCGTTGGCCATCTCGCCGCTGACCACCAGTCGGGCGCGCAGCACTTGGGGGAATCGCTTGGCCACTTCAGCGACCTGACCGGGATGAACAAACATGCCCTTGATTTTGGTGGTCTGGTCCGCCCGGCCCATCCAGCCCTTGATGCGCAGATTGGTGCGACCGGTGGGGCACGTTCCCGTCAGCACCGCTGACAGGTCCCCCGTGCCAAAGCGGATCAGCGGATAGTGTGGGTTCAGGGCGGTCACCACCAGTTCGCCCACCTCACCTTCAGGTACCGGGTCGCCGGTGCCCGGACGTACGATTTCGACCACGACACCTTCGTCGATGACCAGGCCTTCTCGGGCCGAGGTTTCGTAGGCGATCAAGCCCAAATCGGCGGTGGCATAGCACTGGTAGGCCGCCACCCCACGCTCGCCAAACCAATCGCGCAGGCTGGGGGGACAGGCTTCGCCGGTGACCAGGGCCTTGCGGATGCAGGAGATATCGACCCCGGTCTCCTGGGCTTTTTCCAGGAGGATGCGCAGAAAGCTCGGCGTGCCGCTGTAGCCATCGGGTTGCAGGTCGGCCATGGCGGCCAGTTGTTGCTCGGTCTGGCCGGTGCCTGCCGGAAATACCGTACAGCCGACCGCATGGGCGCCCGATTCCATCATGAAAGCCCCAGGCGTCATGTGGTAACTAAAAGCGTTGTGCACCAACTCGCCGGTGCGAAAGCCCGCCGCATACATGGCCCGTCCGATCCGCCAGTAGTCGGTGCCGGCCACATCTGGCTCATAGATGGGCCCGGGCGAGGCAAAAATTCGAGGCATGCGCGGGCCCCGGACCACGGCGGCAAAGCCGCCAAAAGGATCGGCCGGCCGGCTGGCCTTTTGCAGTTCGAGCAGCTCGCCCTTACGGGTCACCGGCAGTCGCGCCAGGGCCTGGCGCGAGGTGATGCTCAGCGCATCCACGCCTTTGAGAATTCGCGCCAGTGCGGTGCTGTGTTTTTGAGCCTGTAGCACCTGGGCGGGCAAGGCGGCTGCCAGGGCCTGCTCGCGCTCAGCGCTGGAACGGGTTTCTAGGGGATCAAAGTGATCGCGCATGGCGTATCCTCAGGCCAGCCAGCGCTTGCGGCGCTTGTAACTCTTGACGTCCTTGAAGCTCTTGCGCTCACCGCCGCCCATGCCGAGGTAAAACTCTTTCACGTCCTCGTTGGTGCGCAGGTCTTCGGCCTCACCGTCCATCACGATGCGACCCGATTCCATGATGTAGCCGTAATCCGAGTACTTGAGCGCCATGTTGGTGTTTTGCTCAGCGATCAGGAAAGTGACTTTTTCTTTCTCGTTCAGGTCTTTGACGATGTTGAACACCTCTT
>JBILUT010000055.1:0-7964 GCA_044370875.1 Polaromonas sp.
AAACAAGCCGGTGACCAAACTGGAAGACCTGCGCGGCCTGAAGATGCGCGGACCAACGGCTACCGTCACCAAGATGCTGGCCAACATGGGCGCAACGCCTGTGGGTATGCCAGTGCCGCAGGTGCCCGAGGCCCTCTCCAAGGGGGTGATCGACGGCGCCGTGATCCCCTACGAGGTTGCCCCGGGCCTGAAGGTCAACGAACTGACCAAATACGCCTCTGAAACCCCCAAGGGATCGCCCGCGCTCTACACCACCTTCTTTGTGGTGCCCATGAACCGCGCCCGGTACGACTCGCTGCCGGCTGATCTGAAGGCGGTGATCGACAAGAACTCCGGCCGCGAACTCTCGGCCTTCCTGGGCAGAACACAAGAGGGCAATGACGTACCCGGTCGCAAGGCCTTCGTCGAGACCGCGGGCTACACCATCACCCAAATCCCGGCTGCCGAGGTCGACCGGTGGAAAAAAGCCACCGACAACCTCGACGACGAGTGGGTCACCGACATGAACAAACGCGGCTTCAATGGCAAGGCCATGATCGAAGAGGCCCGCGCTTTGGTGCAAAAATACACCAAGTAACCGCGCGCGGCTCGCACAGCCCTTTTCACAGGCGGGATGACCTCCCGCCTTTTTTCATGTCCCAATCCAACCCCGAGTCAGGAGGCAAACTGTGGCCGATCTGCTGATTACCGAATCGACCGAACGCTACACCGGCTACGGCCTCTTTCTGGACCGCTGCTGCAAGGTCATGGCCGTGCTGGCTGGCGTGATGCTCACCCTGATGGCCTTCATGTCCCTGTGGAGCATCGGCGGCCGAACCCTGTTTGACAAAGCCCTGGTGGGTGACTACGAACTGGTTCAGATCATGACGGCAGCTGCGGTTGCCATGGCGCTGCCCTATGCCAACTGGATCGGCGCGCACGTCATCGTGGACTTCTTCACCGCGAAGGCGCCGGTCAAGACCAACGCGCTTCTCGATGCCGTGGCCTATCTGGTGATGACCTTCTTCTCGTTCCTGCTGGCCTGGCGCCTGCTGCTGGGCATGGTCGATCTACGCGCCAACCTGGATGCGTCCATGCTGCTGAGCATTCCCACCTGGTGGGGCTACCTGCCCTTGATACCCGGCTTTGTTCTGCTGGGCCTGACTTCCCTCTACAAATTGCAGGTCAACCTGCGCAAGGTGGCAGCATGACTGGAATCGAATGGGGCGCCCTGATGTTCGGGGCCATGCTGCTGATGCTGGCGGTGCGTATCCACATCGGCATCGCCATGCTGCTCGCCGGCTCGATCGGCTACCTGATGGTGGCCGGCTCAGTGCCGCTGATGAATTACTTCAAGACCGGGGCCTATGCCCGCTTCTCGGTCTACGACCTGTCGGTTGTGCCGTTGTTCCTGCTGATGGGGCAATTTGCCACCCATGGCGGTTTATCCCGCGCCCTGTTCCAGGTCGGTAACACCTTCATCGGTCACTGGCGTGGCGGCATGGCGATGGCCGGAGTGACGGCCTGCGCCGGCTTCGGAGCCATTTGCGGATCTTCCTTGGCTACCGCTGCCACCATGGGCCAGGTGGCCCTGCCTGAGCTGAAAGCCCATAAATACTCCGGTCGCTTTGCCACCGCCACCCTGGCCGCAGGCGGTACCCTGGGCATCCTGATACCACCCTCAGTGCCGCTGGTGATCTACGCCATCCTGGCCGAGCAAAACATCGCCAAGCTGTTCCTGGCTGCTTTTGTGCCCGGCATCATTGCCGCCATCGGCTACATGCTGGTGATCGCGATCATCGCGCGCGTCAGTCCAGCCGACGCACCAGCCGGGCCACGACACAACTGGGGCGAACGCATCCGGGCCCTGCTTGAAACTTGGCCGGTGCTGCTGATTTTTCTGGTGGTGATCGGCGGCATTTATGGCGGGCTGTTCACGCCCACGGAGGCGGCAGCCATCGGTTGTGTGGCCACCGCCTTCGTAGCCTTTCGCTCGGGCGGCCTCGACAAGAAAGGCTTTCTGGCTTGCATGTACGGCACCGCCGGAGCCACCGGCATGATCTTCCTGATTCTGCTCGGTGCGGATGTGCTCAACATCTTTCTGGCACTGACGCAGATGAACACCGAACTGGCCAAGTGGGTCATCGGCCTGCAACTGCCGCCGTTGCTGGTGATGTTTCTGATCATCTTTATCTATTTGGTGCTCGGCTGCATCATGGACAGCCTGTCCATGATCCTGCTGACCATCCCGATCTTCTTTCCCATTGTGATGGGTCTGGACATCGGCGGTCTGGGTCCAGAGGCCAAGGCCATCTGGTTCGGCATCATTGTGCTGATGGTGGTTGAGATCGGCCTGATCACACCCCCTGTCGGCATGAACGTGTTCATCATCAGCAGCATGGCCAAAGACGTCCCCATGAAGGACACCTTCAAGTTCGTCATGCCTTTCCTGGCCTCCGATCTTCTGCGGGTGGCCGCAATCGTGTTCTTCCCAGGCATCGTGCTGTTTGTCTTCAATCTGCCCTTTGCCTAGAGACGACCATCCCTCCTGACCTGCCGGGGACCTGGCAGGTCAGCGCCAGGACCTCAAGCTGAAGCCAGCAAGGAATCGGACAAACCAAAACGCTCGGTCAGCAAGGCGCTGGCCGATGGCACCTGGCCGTCGGCCAAGAGCAGATGCTTGTCCAGATGCCGTTCAGAAGCGGGGAGCAACAGGCGATAGAGCTCGCGGCACAAGAGGCGCGCCTCATGACCGGCCCAGCGTGCTGGCAAGAGCACGCCGGGCAATTCCGGATCGCGAAGCAGCAGTCGCCTGTAGTCGTGAATGAGCAGGCTGCGAATCAAGAAGGCCAGTTCATCGCTCAGAGCGGTATCGGCTCGCTGCCATTGCACCAGCACAGTTGCGTAACTGTCGACAAAAGACCGGTAGGCGTCATCAAGCCCTTGCAGATTCCAGGCCCGATGCACCAGGTCGGCATCTTTGCCTGAGGTGGCCAGCCTGGGGTTGGCCGCCACCAGAGGCAGCAGGCGGTCCAACACTGACGCCAGCGACTCACTCTCCAGCGATTCAAACACACCGGCCAGATCAGCGCTCGGGTGTACGAAGCAATCAGCGCCCAACTGGCCAAAGCCATGCCAAAAAAGTGCCCGCCGCAAGCGTTCGCGCTGATCAGATTCAAGCTCGCCGGTGACGGTGATCAAGCGCCAGCGCTGATCCCAAGGCGCAGGCTCGGCCGCATAGATGTGCCGGGACGCCTCCACAAAACGGCGCCGGCCCGAGCCCGTCAGCCGGTAGTCTGATCGGCGGCCCTGGGTGACGGCCTCCAGCCAGTCGTCCTGCGCCAACCTGAACACCGTCGTTCGCACCAGTCGATCCGCCAGCCCGAGCGGCTCGAGCAGACCGATCAGGCTGCCCAACCAGATGCGTCCGCCACGGGGTAGCACACCATCACCGAAAACCGTCACGATCATCGACCCCGCCTGACCGCGAGCGCTGGCCTTGAATGACTCGATGCGTTCGCGACTGGGGCAGGCCCGCTCTTGCGGGGCATGCCGCTGGCTCTGCCGCCGCGCTAGAGCGGTGGAGCCCTCAGCGTTCGTCATAACTGAGCACCACAGAGGGCGTCTGCGCCCGGGCTTGACAGCTCAGCACGAAGCCCTTGGCCATCTCATCGGCCTGCAGCGTGAAATTGCGGTCCATGCGGACTTGGCCCTCGAGCACCTTGCAGCGACAGGTGCAGCACACGCCCCCTTTGCAGGAATAGGGCAGATCCAGCCCGGCATCGAGCGCCGCATCGAGCAGAAACTGGCCTTCACGCACCGCCACCTCATGGGCTTTGCCATCGAGCACCACCGTCAGTGCCATCGCAGAACCGCTACCGCCCTTGTGCGCCGCGTCCACATCAGCCTGTACCTTGAGCGCCTGCGCCGTGCTGGTGGTAAATCGCTCCGTGTGCAAGCGCGAGGGTGCAACGCCGCACCCGATCAAGGCCGACTCGGTCGCTTCGATCATGCTGGCCGGACCGCAGATGAACACCTCGTCCATGCTGGCGGCCGGCAGCAAAGTGGCCACAATGGCCTTGACCTTCTCGCCGTCGATCCGGCCTTGCAGCAAGTCAACCTCTTGTGCCTGCCGCGACAGGATGTGGATCATGGTGAAGCGATCGGCGTAGCGATCCTTGAGGTCTTGCAAGGCCTCATTGAACATCACGCTGGCCATGCGCCGGTTGCCATAGACCAGCGTGAACTTGCTGTGCGGCTGCTCTTCAAGGGTGGTGGCGGCAATCGACAAGATCGGGGTAATGCCCGAGCCGGCCGCAAAGCCCACCCGATGAATCGCGCGCGGCTTTTGTACCGTGAACCGCCCATCCGGCGGCATCACCTCGATCACATCGCCCGGCTTGACCTGCGTGGCCGCCCAGTTGGAAAACACGCCGCCCTGCACCGGCCGTATGCCGACCTCAATCTCGCCGAAGCGGGTCAGGCGACTGCGCGGGCTGCTGATCGAATAGGTGCGCCGCACCTCCTGCCCTTCGATACGGGTGCGCAGGGTCAGAAATTGACCCGGCTCAAATTGGAAGGTCTCGCGCTCGGTCGCAGGAATATCGAAGGTGATGGCCACCGCACCGGCAGCCTCGGGGCTCACACGCTTGACGGACAGATCATGAAAACGCAGGGCAGACATGGAGGTCGGTCTCAGTAGGGCTTGAAATAGTCAAAGGGCTCACGGCAAGCCAGGCAGCGGTACATGGCCTTGCAGGCGGTCGAGCCAAAGTGCGAGGTCTCGACCGTTTCGGTCGATCCGCAGCGCGGACAGGCCACCGGATCGGGCCGCATGGCTCGCGGCACAAAGCGCAGCACCCGAGCGGCAGCGCCCGCATCAGGCACGGGGCTGACGCGAACTGCGGGTGGCGCGATGCCATATTCGAGCAGTTTGCGACGGCCCGCAGCACTGATCCAATCGGTACTCCAGGCGGGCGCCAGCTGGCTGCGCACCCGAACCTCCAGCCCCGCTGCAGCCATCACCGTGACAATGTCGTCAGCCATCTGTGACATCGCTGGGCAGCCGCTGTAAGTGGGAGTGATCACCACCTCCCAAGATAAATCGCCACGCCGGACCTCGCGCACCACCCCCAGGTCGATCAGACTGATCACCGGGATTTCGGGGTCGCTGACCTGCTCGAGCAGGGTCCAGATACGCGCGCGCTGCGCCTGCTCGACTGGATCGTCGGCCAGCGGCTGCGGTACGCTGGCCGACTCACATGCCGGGCTGCAGCTCACCACGTCGCATCCGGATGAGCCCGAGCCAGGCTCTGCATCTCGGCCAGCAAATAGCTCAGGTGTTCAGAATGCACGCCCTCCTTGCCCTGGCTGATGTAGCCCTCGGCGGCGGGTGGCCGCACCAGCGGGGTCTGCGCCAGCGCCTCGTCAACCAGCGCCGTCCAGTCCGCAGCCAACTCTTGCGCATCAAGGCCCAGGCCGGCCGCGTGGGCAGCCCGATCGAGCGTACTGTCGCTCCAAAATTCACGGGTGTACGGCCACAGATGATCCAAGGCGGCCTGCATCCGCGCCTGCGACTGCTCTGTACCATCGCCAAGCTTGATGAGCCAGTCGCGCGAATGGCGCAGGTGGTAGCTCGCTTCCTTGAAGGACTTGGCTGCGATGGCCGCCAGATCCGGATCATCCCCGCCTGAAAGCTGCTGCCACAGCGGAGTCATCAAGGCGCTGTAGAGGAAGTTGCGGGTGATCGTGACCGCATAGTCCAGCTCACCCTGGGCGTAGCCCACCAAGGGGCCATGGTGCGGCAGCTCAAGCAGGGTGTAGTTGCGAAACTGCGGCGCATCGCGAAAGTAGGCGTAGGTGTCTTCTGTCGAACCATCGCCAGCGCGACGCGCCACCAGGTCATAGAGTAAACGGGCCTGTCCCACCAGGTCCAGGCTGATGTTGGACTGCGCCAGATCTTCTTCCAGAATCGGCCCGTGGCCGCACCACTGCGCGTTGCGTTGGCCCAGAACCAGCGCGTTGTCAGCCAGATGCAGAAGGTACTCGGTAGGGGCCTGCACGGCCTGCGCTGCGTCCATCACATGTGCCCCACTTCGTCGGGAATGCTGTAGAAAGTCGGATGGCGGTAAATCTTGTCAGCCGCCGGATCAAACAACTGCGCCTTGTCATCAGGACTGCTGGCAGTGATGGCTTTGCTGGGCACCACCCAAATGCTCACCCCTTCCTGCCGGCGGGTGTAGACATCGCGCGCCATCGCCAGCGCCTGCCCGGCATCGGCCGCGTGCAGGCTGCCACAGTGCTTGTGCTCCAGGCCCTGCTTGCTGCGCACAAACACCTCCCACAGCGGCCACTCCTTGAGCGCCGGGCTCGGTTTCGATGGGGTTGTGCTCATGCGGCCTCCTTCATGCGGCGCTGTTCCTGTTTGCGGGCATGGGCCAGGGCGGCCTCACGAACCCAGGCGCCGTCGTTGTGCGCCTTCACCCGCGTGGCCAGCCGCTCCTTGTTGCAGGGCCCGTTGCCATTAACGGTGTTCCAGAACTCATCCCAGTCAATCGGGCCGTAGTCGTGGTGCTGACGTTCCTCGTTCCACTTGAGCAAGGGATCAGGCAGGGTCACGCCCAACACCCGGGCCTGGGGCACGGTGGCGTCGACGAATTGCTGGCGCAACTCGTCATTGCTCACCCGCTTGATGCCCCAGCGCATACCTTGGACGCTGTTGGGGCTGTCGGCATCGGGCGGGCCAAACATGGCCAGGCATTTCCACCACCAGCGATTGACCGCATCCTGAACCATGTCGCGCTGGGCCTGCGTGCCGCGCATCATCACCAGCAGCGCCTCATAGCCCTGGCGCTGGTGAAAGCTCTCCTCCTTGCACACCCGTACCATGGCGCGCGCATAGGGCCCATAGCTGCACCGGCACAGTGGAATCTGGTTCATGATGGCCGCCCCGTCAACCAGCCATCCGATCACGCCCACATCGGCCCAGGTCAGCGTGGGGTAATTGAAGATCGAGCTGTACTTGGCCCTGCCGGCGTGCAGCGCATCGAGCATCTCGTCCCGGCTAGTACCCAGGGTTTCAGCGGCGCTGTAGAGGTACAGACCATGACCGCCTTCGTCCTGCACCTTGGCAATCAGGATGGCCTTGCGCTTGAGGCTGGGCGCCCGGCTGATCCAGTTGCCCTCAGGCAGCATGCCCACGATCTCGCTGTGCGCATGCTGGCTGATCTGCCGCACCAGCGTCTTGCGATAGGCCTCAGGCATCCAGTCTTGCGGCTCGATACGACCATCGGCATCAATGCAAGCATCAAACCGCGCCATGCGGTCGGCTGGCTCGGTGCTGGGCAGCGGCTGCACCGTGCGACTGCCAGCCTCATCGGGAACGCTCATGGATTGGGTGTACATGAAAAAACTCCTGGCAAAAAATCAGGTCAGGGCGGGCCGCTCGTCCCACACCCGGCGCGCCTTGCCGGTCTGGGTGCGGGGCAAGGCGCCAAAGTCCATCACTTGTACGTCGGTCGAAACGCCCACCAAGGTCTTGATGTGTTGCGCCACCGACCGAGCGATGACTGCGCGCTGTTCAGCGCTGATCTGACCACTGACCGAGGGCTGCAATTCGCAGCGTACCTGCACGTTGTCGAGGTGCCCCTCACGGGTCAGTACGATCTGGTAGTTACCCGAGAGCTGCGGCTCGCGCAGGATCTGCTCTTCAATCTGGGTCGGAAACACATTGACCCCACGCACGATCAGCATGTCATCGGAGCGGCCCACGATACGGCCCATGCGCCTGAACGCGCGGCTGGTCGGGGCCAGTAGGCGCGTCAGATCGCGGGTGCGGTAGCGGATGATGGGCAGGGCCTGCTTGGTCAAGGAGGTAAAGACCAGTTCACCCTCTTGGCCATCGGCCACCGGCTCACCGGTGGCCGGGTTGATGATCTCCGGGTAGAAGTGATCCTCCCAGATCACCGGGCCGTCCTTGCTCTCGA
>JBILUT010000056.1:0-7923 GCA_044370875.1 Polaromonas sp.
CCCGACGGTTTCTACGGTGGCGCTACAGGCGATGCCGGGCTGATCAGGCTCCTGCGTGAAATCCACTGCAACCCGGGTCAGCGCCAAGGGGTGGCACAGTGGGATGAGTTCGCTGGTCTTTTTGGCCGCCATGATGCCGGCCAGACGCGCCACGCCCAGCACGTCACCCTTGCGGGCGCCCCCCTGGGCAATCAGCGCCAGCGTTTGCGGCTGCATCCGGATACGGCCGCTGGCCACGGCCGTGCGATGGCTGGCGGGCTTGGCCGCCACATCAACCATGTGGGCCTGCCCTTGTGCGTCAAAATGAGTAAGCGTTTTGTCTGTAGCCATGGCCAGTACCCTTTAAGCTCTTGTTATCACCTCTGAAACCAACTCTTTACAACCGGCAGCGATCATAAGAGCATGATGGCAACCACTCAGCGGAAAGCCTGGCCAATTCAGGGCCGTTGCAGCACGCGCTGGCGGGCGGGTCTGGTTGCGCTGCTGATGACCCTGACCAGCGCCATCGCGCCGGCTCAGCCGCAGTCAGCGGGCCTGCCCTCGCTGGGCGATGGCCTGGACATGACCATCACCAGCGAACGCCGCCTGGGCGACCGGATTGCCACGAGCATCTACCGCGATCCCGCCCTGCTTGACGACGCGATCCTGAGCGACTATCTGCAAGCCCTCTGGCAGCCCCTGGTGCAGGCTGCACTGGCCCGGGGCGAGCTCACGACCGAGCTGCACGAGCGTTTTGCCTGGCAACTGTTTCTGGTGCGCGACCGCTCGGTCAATGCGTTTGCACTGCCTGGCGGCTATCTGGGGGTACACACCGGCCTGATTGCGGCGGTCACCTCGCCCGATGAACTGGCGGCCGTGCTCAGCCACGAACTGAGTCATGTCACGCAGCGGCACATCGCACGCATGATCGGCCAGCAGCAGGCGCAGGCACCCTGGCTGCTGGCAGCAATCGTGTTGGGGGTGATGGCGGCCGGACGCAGCGGCGATGCGGCCAATGCGGCCATCGTGGGAGGGCAGGCGGTGGCGGCACAAGGGCAGCTCAATTTTTCGCGTGACATGGAACGCGAGGCCGACCGGGTGGGCTTCGGGATTCTGATTGAGGCAGGCTTTGGTGCCGACGGGGCCACCGCCATGTTTGAAAAGCTGCAACAAGCCAACCGCTTCAATGACAGCGGCGCCTTTCCGTATTTGCGATCGCATCCCCTGACCTCCGAGCGCATCGCCGATGCACGGGTGCGCCAGCAGGGTGCAGCCCCGGGCGCCGTCCGCGCTGATCGTCGCACCGCGCTACCGAGTCTGGCTTGGCACGCCATGATGGGGGGGCGCGCGCGAGTCCTGGGTGACACCGGCCCCGATGCCTTGCAGGCTCGCTTGAAGCAGGCCCAGGGCCTGCCGGCGGACGCATCCCGCGAGCAGAGCCTGTCGGTCTACTACGCAGCCGCCTTGGCTGCAGCGCGCCTGCGCGAAACGGGACTGGCCCGCGAGATGCTCGCAAAAGTGATGCGGCTCAGTGGCGGTCAACCGCAAATCGGACAGGCTGCGCGCTGGTTGGGCATGGAGGTCGAGGAGTTGCTGGGCGAACCAGAGCGCGCCGCAGCGATGGTGAGCTGGAGCGCATCACCCTCGCGCGCCGAACTGATGACGCAAGGACGCATATTGATCCGAGCAGGCCGAGCGGCCGAAACCAGCGATCGCCTGCGCACCTGGTTAAGCCTGCACCCACGCGATAGCAGCGCCTGGGCGCTGCTGGCGCAGGCGCTGCACCAGCAGGGGCAGGTCTTGCAGGCCATTCGCGCCGAGGCCGAGGGACGGGCGGTCGAATTCGACTACCAGGGTGCAGTAGATCGACTCAAGTCGGCCCAGGACCTGCTGCGCAGCGGTCGCACCGGCGCAGTCGGATCGAATTTGCACATCGAAGCCTCGATCATCGACACCCGGGCCCGGCAGTTGCAAGCCCAGTTGCGCGAGCAGATGCAGCAAGAGCGCAGCAACCGCTGAAAGAGGCCGCCTGCGCGATGCTGGCCTCAGGCAGCCTGTCGCTGCGGCCCGCGCGCCGCATCGCGAAAGGCCTGCAACCGCACCTGCCACAGCTGCTGGGCAGCCTGGAGGTGACGCGCCTTGACGTGGCCAAAGCCCTTGATCTGCTCGGCCACCGCCGCCACGCCTATCGCAGCAGGCAGGCTGTTTGCATTCAGGCCGGCCATCAATTCTTCAAGGGTGTCCATGTACTGAACAATCAGCGCGCGCTCGGTACGGCGCTCTTCGGTGTACCCGAACACATCTAAAGCCGTGCCGCGAAGACCCTTGAATCGGGTCAGCAGCGCAAACGCGCTCCGGACCCAGCCACCAAAGCGCGACTTGATGAGGTGGCCCTGCGCGTCCTTGCGCGAAAACAAGGGCGGGGCCAGGTGGTGAATCAGCTTGTAGTCCCCCTCGAACAGGCCTTCGATCTTCTGGCTGAAAGCCGCATCAGTGTGCAGACGCGCCACCTCGTACTCGTCTTTGTAGGCCATCAACTTGAACAAGTTGCGCGCCACCGTCTCGGCCAGATCGGTGCGCGGTGACACGGCCAGCTCGGCCTGCCGCACACGCTCGACCATGGCACTGTAGCGCTGGGCATAGCCGGCATTTTGGTAGGCGGTGAGAAATTCGACCCGCCGCTGCACCAAGTCATCCAGAGTTTGGCGCCGCGCTGGCAGGCTGATCACCTGCGCAGCGGTGAACAGACGCTGCACGCTTGCGGGGTCCTGCGCGGCGCGACGCCCCCAGGTAAAAGCCGCCTTGTTCTGATCGACGGCCACCGCATTGAGCTCGATGGCCCGCATGAGCGCGGGCAGGCCGATCGGAATCCAGCCCTTTTGCCAGGCAAAGCCCAGCAGCATCGGGTTGGCAAACAGGCTGTCGCCCATCAACTTGACGGCTGCAGTGTCCATGTCAAAGGCAGCCAGCGCCTGCGCGCCAACCGTCTGGACGAGCTGATCCTGACAAGCAGCGCCCGGACTGTTCCACGAGCCGTCCTTGACAAAGGCCGCGGTCGGCGCGGTGTGTCCATTCAAGGCCACCCGGGTTCGGCCCGCGTGCATGCGCAGCAAGGTCTCATTGTGCGCGCCCACGATGGGATCGCAGGCCAACACCAGATCGGCAGCGGCGGTGGCTACACGGGTGGTACAGATATCCTGCGGCCTCTGGGCCACCAAAACATGGGCCCAGGTGCTGCCACCTTTCTGCGCCAGTCCAGCCGAGTCCTGGGTGACGATGCCCTTGCCCTCGATGTGCGCGGCCATGCCCAGCAACTGCCCGATGGTGATGACCCCGGTGCCACCCACACCGGCCACCACCAGGCCCCAGACCGGATCACTGCGGCCCTGCAGATCGGGCACCTGAGGGTCGGGGAGCACACCCAGGCGCGCATCATCGTAGGGGTTGGGTCGGCCCGCGTGGGCCTTGCGGCGCAATTGCCCACCCTCGACGGTGACGAAGCTCGGGCAGAAGCCCTTGAGGCAGCTCATGTCCTTGTTGCACGAGCTCTGGTTGATCTGCCGCTTGCGACCAAACTCGGTCTCCAGGGGCTCGACCGACAAACAGTTGGACTGCACGCTGCAGTCGCCGCAGCCTTCACAGACCAGCTCGTTGATGATGACGCGGCGATCCGGGTCAGCCAGGGTGCCACGCTTGCGACGACGGCGTTTTTCGGTGGCGCAGGTCTGGTCGTACACGATCACGGTGCAGCCGGAGACCTCGCGCAACTGGCGCTGAATCTCATCGAGCCGGTCGCGATGCTCAACCGCCACCCCTTCGGGCAACTTGACGCCACCATACTTATGCGGCTCATCGGTCACCACCACCACCTGGTGCGCCCCTTCGGCCAGCACCGACTGCACAATCTGAGGCACCGAATGGCCCTCAGGGCGCTCGCCCACCGGCTGCCCGCCGGTCATGGCCACCGCATCGTTGTAGAGAATCTTGTAGGTGATGTTCACCCCTGCGGCAATAGACTGGCGAATGGCCAGCAAGCCGCTGTGAAAGTAGGTGCCATCGCCAATGTTGGCAAAGACATGCGGCTCGGTGACAAAGGGTGCCTGACCGACCCAGGGGACGCCCTCGCCCCCCATCTGGGTAAAGCCTGCGGTGGACCGGTCCATCCAGAGGGCCATGAAATGACAACCGATGCCAGCCATGGCACGCGAACCCTCGGGCACCTTGGTAGAGGTGTTGTGCGGGCAGCCTGAGCAGAACCAGGGCGTTCGCTCGGCGCTGGCACCCAAGCTGAGGGTCTGCATCGCGCGATCCTTGGCGTCAAGCACCGCCAGATGCGCATCCATCCGGGCTTCGGTCTGTGCATCGACACCCAGCTTCTTCAGGCGCCCCGCGATCGCCCGTGCCACGATGGCCGGGCTCAAATCGGCATTGGCGCGCAGCAGTGTGTGCGCGCTGGGATTGGGCATGGACCATTCGCCGCCGCTGTGATCGCTGCCCACCTCGTCAAATTTGCCCAGGACATCTGGGCGCACATCAGGTCGCCAGTTGTAGAGCTCTTCCTTGAGTTGGTATTCGATGACCTGACGCTTTTCCTCGACCACCAGAATCTCGCGCAGACCGGTGGCAAATTCGCGGGTGGCCTGCGCCTCCAGCGGCCAGACCACGCCGACTTTGTGCAGGCGAATGCCCAGGCGGCGGCAGCTCGCATCGTCGAGCCCCAGGTCGACCAGCGCTTGGCGGGTATCGTTGTAGGCCTTGCCGCTGGCCATGATGCCAAACCGATCCTGCGAACCTTCGATCACATTGCGGTTGAGCCGGTTGGCCCGGATATAAGCCAGCGCCGCATACCACTTGTAATCGAACAAGCGCGCTTCCTGCTCCAGCGCGGTATCGGGCCAGCGGATATGCACGCCGCCCGGCGGCATGACGAAGTCGGGCCGAACGATCTCTACCCGGTCCGGGTCGACCCACACGCTGGCCGAAGACTCGACGATCTCTTGAATCGTCTTCATGCCAGCCCACACGCCGGCGTAGCGGCTCATTGCAATGGCGTGCAAGCCAAAGTCAAGAACCTCCTGCACACTGGCTGGAAAGAACACCGGCAGGCCGCATGCCTTGAAAATGTGGTCGCTTTGATGCGCGGCCGTCGAACTCTTGGCCACATGGTCATCGCCGGCCACAGCCAGCACGCCGCCCCAAGGCGTGGTTCCCGCCATGTTGGCGTGCTTGAACACATCGGAGCAGCGGTCCACGCCGGGCCCCTTGCCGTACCAGATGCCAAACACACCGTCGAATTTGTTCGAACCCGCCGGCGCAAAGCCCAACTGCTGAGTGCCCCACAAAGCGGTAGCCGCCAGCTCTTCATTGACGCCGGGCTGAAAGTGAATGTGCTGGGCTTTAAGGTGGTCCTTGGCCTTCCAAAGGGCCTGGTCGTAACCGCCCAGAGGCGAGCCGCGGTAACCACTGATGAAGCCGGCGGTGTTTTTGCCGGCCCGCAAATCGCGTTGTCGTTGCAGCAGGGGCAGCCGCACCAGGGCCTGCACACCGCTCATGAAGGCAAGCCCTCGTTCCAGGGCGTACTTGTCATCGAGCGTTACGGTCTCGAGCGCCCGCACAAGGTGTTCGGGCAGAGGGGCATTCATGGTCTTGTCTCCTCAAAGATTGGGGCCCCTCTTTTGGACAGGCCCATTAAAACGCCGCGCCAGGGTAGGGCGCGAGCAGGGTAGACAAGTTTATGCCAGCACCCTGCCAGAGCCGAAGCGCCTCGAGCCCATGGGGCTGTCAGCCCCGCTCCCGGCTGGCTCGGCAGGCCGGGGCTAAAATGCGGGGCTTCAAGAGAGGGATCCGCCATGAGCCAGACCGAGCACGCATCCACCCAACACGCCGAGCATCCAGACGATGACTCGATGAAGGACATCATGCCCCTGATCCCCATCGTACTGCCGGTGGTCGGTGGGGTGCTGATCTTCCTGCTGGCCTTCATTGCTGTAGCGATGGCCTGAGCGGGTTTCGGACCCGCAGCCCCGGCGCGACCAGGCTCTGGCGCGCCAAACCCATCCGCCGGCGGCGGATTTTTTACGTCCTCTTCAGGCTGCGGCGCTGGCCACTAACTGAGTACAGATCCTGCGACCATCGGCACCGGTATGAGCCCAGAGAAAACTGCCCTCGTCGAACCGCTGCTTCGGGTCAGGGGGTTGAGCTGGACGGCGGCGCACGCCGACCACCCGCTTTTTGACCAGCTGGATCTGGACATTCCTGGCGGGGTCAGCCTGGTTTGCGGCGACGAAGGCAGCGGCAAAAGTACCTTGCTGCGATTGTTGGCGGGCCAACTGCCCCCCCAAGCTGGCCATTTTTTCACCGACCGACCCCTGCAAAGCCAGGATCTGCTGAGCCTGGTCGCCTGGCACGACGCCAGCAACCCCACTTTTGACCCGCAGCTTGTACAGGCGCTGCTCGACCAGCTGGTTCCCAGCAGCGAGCAGGCCGCTCTGCCGACACTCATCCAGGGCCTGTCACTTGAGCCGCACCTGCACAAGCCGCTTTATCAACTCTCCAGCGGTAGCCGCCGCAAGGTGTTTATTGCAGCCAGCCTGGCTCGCAACTGCCTGCTGACCTTGCTCGATCAACCCTTTACCGCGCTGGATGTGCCATCCATCAGTTTTCTGCACGAGCAATTGGCGGCGCGCTCCAGTCAGTCGCGGCGCGCACTGCTGATCGCCGACTACACCCCGCCCAAAGGTATCAAGCTGTCGAGCATCATCGACTTGGACGGCTAGGCCAACTCCAAGACAAATTGCCCGCCACGTGATAGGCTGCGCCCATGTTTGTCAATCGAATGTGAATTGACCATGAAGCCCATCCTGATCCTGATCACGGGTGCCCTGTTGGGCGCCAGCGCCCTGGCCGCCGAGGCCACCTGCACGGCGACCGCCACGGAGAAGAAACTGGCCGGCGCCGCCAAGACCTCGTTCATGAAAAAGTGCGAGGCCGATGCGCAGGCCAAATGCGAGGCTGCAGCCGCGGAGAAGAAGCTGGCCGGTGCGGCCAAGGCCAGCAATGTCAAGAAGTGCTTAAGCGAGGCCGTCGGCTCCTGAGCCTCCGCCGGCTTCAGGCTGCAGGGGCACAATCAGGGCCATGACCGCAGAGACCCGACTTGCCTCTCCTCGCCGCATCGACCGACTCATCACCGGCCAGCGCACCTCCGATGGCGCCGGGGTCAAGCTCACCCGCGTGCTCACGCACGATCTGCAGCAGCGGCTAGACCCTTTCCTGATGCTGGACGCTTTTGGCAGCGACCAGGCCGACGATTACATTGCAGGCTTTCCCGATCATCCGCACCGTGGCTTTGAAACGGTCACCTACATGATCGCCGGCCGCATGCGACACCGCGACAGCGCTGGTAACGAAGGCCTGTTGGAAAACGGCGGGGTGCAGTGGATGACCGCCGGGCGTGGCGTGATCCATTCTGAATTGCCCGAGCAGGAAGAAGGTCTGATGGAGGGCTTCCAACTCTGGCTCAACCTGCCCGCCTCGCACAAGATGCAAGCGCCGTGGTACCGCGACTTCAAGGCTGCTGAACTGCCAAGGCTACGCACCCCGGAGGGCGCTGCGGTCACGGTAATCGCCGGACAGTGCCAAGGCATCGCGGGCGCAGTTGAGCGCGAGTTCACCGAGCCCCTGTATCTGGACATCGAGTTACAAGCGGGTACATCCTTTGAGCAGCCCCTGCCAGACTCACACAATGCCTTTTTGTACGTCTATCGAGGCCAGATTGAAGTGGCCGGAACATCGGTGCCCGCCCAGAAGATGGCCATCCTGGCCAATGAGCCCGGGCGCGATGGTGTGGCTTTAAAGAGCGAACAGGGCAGCCGCTTGCTGCTGATTGCCGGACGTCCGCTCAGAGAGCCCATCGCTCAATATGGGCCCTTCGTGATGAACAGCCGC